>DASVRN010000210.1:0-14427 GCA_036388595.1 Chloroflexia bacterium | reverse complement strand
AAGTCGCAGCGACCGCCCCTTGAGAGCCTCGTGAGCGCCAAGATGAGCATCAAGTTGAACGAAATCAGGCATACGGGTAGCAGGATTGGCGTTCGGAATCTGCTCCTATGTACGCATCGGCCGACTTTTCAGACTGTCTCTTAGAACCTTTGCAAATCGTCGCGAACTGTCTCAGGCCCTGCTCACCATCTCTGTGTGCTCCGCGCCTTTGTGGGGCGCAAGCAGGGTGTTGCTCACCGAGATGGGGAGGCTGAAGGCTACCATTGTGCCCTGGCCCGGGTCGCTGTAGGCCCAGATGCGGCCCTGGTGCGCGTCTATGATGCGCCTCGCGATGGCAAGCCCCAGCCCCGCCCCGCCACTGGTGCGAGAGCGCGAGCGGTCGGCCCGCCAGAATCGGTCGAAGATGTGTGGCAGGTCCTCCTGCGCTATGCCGGTGCCCGTATCAGACACTGCCATACAGACGTGAGGCTGGCCCGCCACCAGGTCGTACCAGGCGCTGAGGGTTATCGTGCCGCCGGGGGGCGTGTAGCGCAGGGCGTTGGTCACAAGGTTGCCGAGCACCTGGGCTATGCGCTGCGGGTCGGCCCATAGCTCCGGCAGATTCGCGGTGGTGGTCACCTGCAAATTGACGTTGCCCTTCTCGGCCTGGTGAGCGAAAGAGCGGGCCACACTGTGGAGCAATTGCGCGGGCGAAAAGCTCTCAGGGTAGAGGGGTAGCTGACCCGCGTCGGCCAGGGCTAGCAGGCGCAGGTCTTCAATCAGCCGCTCCATCAGGGCCGTCTCCTCCAGCAGCGAGGCTATCTGGTCGGGCGACGAGCTGTACACCCCGTCCTGCATCCCTTCGAGCCTGCCCCTGATGATCGAGAGGGGAGTGCGTAACTCGTGGGCCACGTCTGCGGTAAGCTGGCGGCGCTGGCGGTCCGCCATGTCGAGGTTGGAGGCCATTGTGTTGAACGCCTCGGCAAGGTCGTTTATCTCGCGGACGCCGAAGTTCTGCACGCGCACGTCGAGGTTGCCGGAGGCCATTGTCTGCGCGGCGCGGGTAAGGCGTGTGATGGGCCTGCTGACGCGGCTGGAGAAGAAAGTGGCCCCGCCCAACAGCACCGCAGCCAGGGCCAGTGCCGCGCTAAGCCCCGCCCGCCAATTATTGGTCCGCACCTGCTCCTCAGGCGTGTATAGCCCCTCGGGAAAGGCCGGGATAACCACGCTCACGCTCGGTGCCGGTTCCCGGTGGCCCCCCGCCAGGAAGTACATAGCCGCCATGCCCCCGACGCTCATGACAATAACAGCCACGAACGCCAGGAGCATCAGGCTAAACAGTTGAGGACGCCTGGTCCTTGTTCTTCTCACCCCTCGATTTCCCGTATCTTGCGACATTCTTTACCTGCCTTGCGCCTGCTCGTACTGCAAGTCGGCAAAACGATAGCCCACGCCGTACACCATCTGGATGTAGCGGGGGTTGTGCGGGTCGTCCTCGATCTTACGGCGCAGGTTCTTTATGTGAGCGTCTATCGTGCGGTCGAAGCCGTCAAAGCCGTGGTCGTACACCATGTCCACAAGCTGGGCGCGCGTAAAGGGCCTGCCGGGTTGCCTCGCCAGCACCGCCAGCAGGTCGAACTCGGTGGCCGTAAGCTCCACAGGCACGCCCGCGTTACGCACGATGCGCCGTTCCAGGTCAATCGCCAGGTCGCCCGCGTGCAGCACGCCGGTGTAAGTATCGCCGTCCTCCACGCGCCGCAGCACCGCCCGCACCCGCGCCACAAGCTCACGCGGGCTGAAGGGTTTGGTCACGTAGTCGTCGGCCCCAAGCTCCAGCCCCACCAGCCGGTCGGCCTCCTCCACCCGCGCCGTGAGCATGATAACGGGCAGCTTGCGCAGGGTGGGGTCGCTACGCAGGCTGCGGGTAATGTCGAGGCCGTCAATACCCGGCAGCATGAGGTCGAGCACCATGAGGCTGGGACGTTCGAGGCGGGCGAGGCGGAGCGCCTGCTCGCCATCGCCCGCCGTGAGCACCCTGAAGCCCGCCCTGTCCAGATAGTCACGCACAATGGCGACTATCCCCGGCTCGTCGTCCACAACCAGCACCGTCTTAGCAGGCATCGCTCTTCTCTCCCATGCGTCTAGCTGTCGCCCTGCCGCTGGTTGATGTCGCCATAGTAGGGCGGTCCTGGAGGCGGGGGAGCGCCATGTCCGGGGTTGCCATAGGGAGGTGCGGGGGCCTGGGGCATGGGGTGACGGTGGCGGTTCTGCGACAGCAATCGCCATCCGAAGAACACCAGCGCCAGCGCCATGAGGACCGGCACAATCGGGGGCATGCCTCCAAACCAGTGCCTCCAAGCGTTCGAGAATCGACTCCCACCACCCTCATACGTGACGGTGCCATACCCGCCCGGACCGAAGAAGTGCGACTCGGGCATCGACGGCATGGGAGGCACTACTGTGGGCGCTACCGGTGCTGCCGGGAATATCTCCGGCCGCATAAAGGGTATCGCCTCCGCCGGGTGCGGTGCGAGTTCCACCGTCACATTGGCGATCCTCTGCGGAAAATCGAACGCGTCCCTGCCGCCGAGGGCGACAAACAACGCCAGGCCCGCCAGCACCAATGCCACCGGGGCTTTCCAATCGTGGTTACGTTCCATGCTCATGCTCAAACTCCTGCCAGGATTGTTGCCTGCATCTATGTACGCAGAAAAATGTCTTGCCGCTTCACGTCGTCCTTACCAAACACAGTATAGAAACAGATTATGAAGAGAGTATGAAAATGCAGGGGAGGAATATGGGAGTTGGATTTGGGATTTGGGATTTGGGATTTGGGATTGCGGATTTGTCAGCAACCATGTCAAACTGGGACTTCAGGACCAAGCCCCGGCCTTTGTCATTCTGACCGCAGTGAAGAATCTCGTCCTCCACTCCTAGAGCAACCCTTTTCTTACGGCACCCAAAGCAGCCCTGTGTCATTTCGAACGTAGTGAGAAATCTCGTCCCTCAGCACCCAAATACCACCTTTCTTTCTGCAACAGAGTCCCACTTGAAAGAGGTTACATGCCGGTGAAGGACGAGATTTCTCACGGAGTTTACCCTGAGCGTAGCCTAAGGGTTCGAAATGACAAGGGCGGGGTCTGAGTCCCGTTCAATGTAGCAAGGTACTATGTCATCTTACCCTTTGTATATACAGCTTCCTGAGACCGCCGGTTGTATGATTGGCGCGCATAAGTTGCTATCTGGCCGCTTCCGCCCTCCTGGGCAGCCCTACCAGCAAGGCAACCGGTCCCAGCAGCATGGCCCACATCGCCACGTCAAGCCCGACGCCCTCGGCAAGCAGCCCTATGCCCAGGGGCACCAGGCTGCCCACGAGGCCAAAGACGTTGCTCACCGCCATCACGGAACCGCTCTGCCCCGGCATCGAGGAATAGAGCCGCCCTTGCAGGATCGAGTACCAGCCCGCGTTGAACAGGCCCAGGAGCGCCAGCAGCACGAACTTCATCCATACGTCGGGCGCGAGCAAAAACGCGGGGAACAAGATAAGCTCCGCCAGCGCGCTCACCCGCAGGTAGACCAGCCCCGACACCCGCTCGAGCAGTGGGATGAGCAGGAAGTCGCCCAGCAAACCCACCCCCATCCAGACCGTGGCGGCCAGGGCTGCCAGTTCGGGCGAGGTGCTCACAACGTCCACCATGTAGAGCGTCAGGAAGCCCAGCAGGATGTCCAGCATGAGGTCGGAGAAGGTGAGCAACGAGAGCCAGCGTACTACCTCACCGCGTCGTAGCGCCCCGACAGCGTTGAGCAGCCCGCGTACGAAGCCGGGGGAATCTTCGTCCTCAGGGTGGCCCCTTGGGAAGCGGAAGCGCCAGGCGATCAGGAGCAACGCCCCGGTCAGCCCCGCCATGAACACGAACAGCCCTCGCCAACCCACACCCGAGCTGCTAGCCGCTACTGCGCTTATCGCAAGGGTGCCCGCCACCACTCCCAGCGACCCGGCGAACCCCCATCGCGCCATGTTCTGCTCGTGCCGGGTGGGTTCGCTGTCCATGAGGGTCGCTTGCGACAGGCTCACGAACGCCCCCGACGCTGGAGAGAAGACGATGAAGGAGGCCAGCAGCAGCCAGAAGTCGCCGCTCAGGGCCGTCGCCAGCAGCGACAGCCCGAAGAAGACGCCCCCGGTCAGCACGATCACCTTGCGCCGCCAGACGTCGCCCAGGATGCCTATCGCAGGCTCGATGAAGCCCGCTATGAAGTTGGGCACCCCCAGCAGGATACCGACCTGCACGTAGTCCAGCCCCAGGTCGTCGCGAATGAGCGGCCAGGCCGCCTCCCTCACGCCGAACGCAAGCTCGTCCAGGAACTCGATTGCGAGCAGCACGAGCGCGAACAGGCTCAGGCGGCGGGTGAGCCGGAAGCGCCGCCTGGGTGGAGGGGCCTCTTGTGGAACATCGACCTTTTCTGTTGGTATGTCGCCTGTGGTCATGTGCTTACGGGACAGTCAAGCAATGGTGCTGGACTGGGAGGACCATATTCCCCCTGTCATCCTGAGCGTAGCGAAGGATCTCAAGAAGGTGGAGAGGGATGCTGTTGGATATTATGAACTATGGTGATGAGGGTTCAGCGTAGTGGCAGTACCGGCATCTGAGATCCTTCGCTACGCTCAGGATGACAGAGGGGAATATGGTCCCTCAGCATGTCATACCTTGCGGGTTGAGCTATTTAGAGATGATAGCGGCCGCGAACCGTCTCCGCTTCGATCTAATGAGTACCTAAAGCCTCTCGCCTCCGCAGCCCACGGACGCCCAGGAAGACGCAGACCAGCGCCAGCAACACTACCGGCCCGCCCAGCGCCAGCATCGCCTTGCGGCCCATGCCCGTCTCTGCCATGTAGACCTGCCAGAGGTCAGCGGGGTGGGGCGTGCCGGGGTCGTAATACCAGCGGGGTTGCGGGTAGTAGGGCGGCGCGGGTAGAGCCTCCGACAGGGCATAGGGGCGCACCTGCCCGCCTTCGCTGACGATCACCTCGTTCAGGCGCAGGCCGATTTCCTCGTCGCGCTCGCTGCCTGCTACCTTCGCCGGGTTCCAGGTGTCCGACTGCACTTCGATAGTGGCGGGGTTGTTCGCCACCTCGAAGGTGTAGTCGATGCTGGGGGGCATATCGGCTACGGGCAGCGGCTGCAAGGTGGCGGGGCTGCCGTTCACCAGGATAGACAGGTTGGCGCGGGGTAGCTCCGGCGGGCGGTGGTCGGACAGGCGCAAGGTTACGGAGGCGGGGCCGCGCGAAAGGTCGGGCCACATTTGCAGTTTGGCGCGTCCTGTGGTCCAGCGGGGCAGCATCTCGCCTTTCGTCTTATCGCCCTCGCTGTAGGAGAAACCGTCCTGCAAGACAATGCGCCCCGTTGGCCTGTTCAAGCCGATCTCATCGAGCCGCAATCTCTGCTGCATCAGGTTGTAGTGCCCCACTATAGGCGAGGCTTCGGGCACAAAGTGGCGCGTCTGGTCGTCGTACCCCAGGTTGATGTACGTGTCGAAGTTAACCAGCACCCCCAGCAGGTTGACGAAGAACCCCAGCGTGAGGACGACAGCCACGGCCAGGCTCTTGAGGGGTGCAGTTACGCCAATACGGTTGAACAGAGCAACAGCGGGTAGCACCGCGAACGGCACGAATGGGATGAGGTAGCGCGGCCCCCATGAGCCGTCGCCATGCCAGAAGGCGTACAGGGCGAACAGCGTGACAATGGACGCGCCAACCAGCAGCACGAACACCGCCTCTGCCCGGTGCTTGCGGGCGAACCGCCACAGGCCCCACGCGGCTAGCAGCACAGGTGGCGCGTACCACGCAAGCCCTTTCCCCGGCGACAGCAGAAGCCCGTACACCCCTTCGCCAAGCGGCGTTTTGAAGGTAGCGCGCAGGTCCGTGCCGTAGCCGGTAAGGACCGGATTGCCGAACACCGACCAGTTGTACAGCATGAGCGGGAGTAAGCCAAGCACGAAGCCCACCCCCCAGGTGAGGATGCGAGTCAGAGACCGGGCGCGTGGCACCGGAGAGTCGCTGTCGGGGCGGGCGGAGAAGGCCGACCAAGCCAGGTATATGGCGAAAGCGGGCGCGGCCACGGCGTACTGTACCTTGGTGGCGAGCACCAGGGCCAACAGCGCGCCCGAAGCCACCATGTGCAGCGTCATACCCCGGCCGTGCTGTGGCCTATACCGTGCGCGGACCAGCAGGTAAAACGAGCCGAGCATGAGCAGAGCGGTCAGCGGCTCGGAGAAGAAGGTGCGGCTGTGGGGCCACAGGTAGGTCGAGAAGGCCAGCGCCGCCCCCAGGAGGAGGCTTGCCCACTTGCTGTAACCCAGCGCCATGCCCAGCGCCGCCAGCAAGCCGCATATGCCCGCCACGACCAGCGCGTTGAACGTGCCGAGTATGAGGCGCAACGGGTAGCCTGCCTGGTCCTTCGGGAAGGTCTCACCCACGAGCAGGCCGACCGCCACCCAGGGCACCGCCGCGAACGACTGCCCCGGCCCGTACTGGCTGTACCTGCGCCCATCGGCACCCGCCACGTCCACGAACGACCGGCTCTCAGGGATGGCCCAGGTGCCCTTCGTCACCAACGAGCGCGACACCTCCAACATCGTCTCTTCATCGGGCGAGTAGGTGTGCCCCGACATGGTGAGCAGGTACAGCCCCAGCACGAGGAGCATGAGGGCCAGTGCCGGGTTGCGAGGGGTGTAGATGCGTCTATCGGCCCAGGCTAATAGCCCAGGCTTGCGCAACGTCTCGGCTTGTGCGGTGGCTGACACGAGGATGATTATAGGCGAACGCAAGAGGCAGGGCAAACAGGGCAGGGCTATGTCAAAGTGGAATGTCGTGGCCAAAGGTGGACTTTGTCATTCTGAACGCAGTGAAGAATCTCGTCCCTCAGCACCCAAATATCAGTTTTCTTCCCACCACTATCCCAACATGAAAGGTGAAACATCCCGGTAGAGGACGAGATTCTTCACTGCGTTCAGAATGACAAGGATCAACAGTGTACTGCTTTCCGCCTCTGACACATCCCTGGCAAACAGGGCAATTTAGTGGCGGTTGACCCTCCGAATCGGGTACAGTTATCTGTTACGGGCCAAAATACCAACCTCCCATGGTATCGATCTTTATCGTAACCTCGTAGCGTATTGCATATAGGACTTACCGACATATTGATGCCGATAATACGTGGCACCATAGCGCAAAGGGAGAGATTAGAGGAATGCAGAAAACATCGCACCCAGGCATACGAAGGTGGAGCGGACGCAGGCTGGCGTCTACGCTGCTTGCCCTTTGTCTGCCCATCTTCGCCGCAACGTTCTTTTCAAGTGGCTTTTTCAGCTTAGGCTCAGGCACTACCTCCCAGGTGTTTGACGCCCCCTCGGCGCATGCAGCATCCGTGAACGCGCCCCAGGCTATTGTTCATGTGTCAGTTACCGACAGTAGGTTTGAGCCGGAAACCATAAGAATAGACCCCGGCACGACAGTCAGGTGGACCAACAACGGTCGTAATGAGCACAGGGTCCGCGATTCAGGTCACGATCTCTTCGACAGTGACGACCTCGAGCCTGGGGACACTTTCGACTATACGTTCAACAATCCTGGCTATTATCCCTACGAAGATGCAGATGATGATTTCATGGGCATGGTCATCGTCGGTGGCTCAAGCAACAGTAACGTGGCTGAAGCCTTTATGGTACGCCACGACAGGTTCTACCAGGAAACGATCACCGTTACCACTGGCACGACTGTGAAGTGGACGAACCTCGACGGAGAACTGCACAGCACCTCCTCCAGTGCTGGCGTCCCCCCTAATGATGCCTGGATTAGTCCAGACCTGAACGAAGGTGGGTCATATACCAAAACCTTCCTGAACCCTGGTACTTACAACTACTTTTGCACCTTCCACGCGGATGAGATGTTCGGCAAGGTCGTGGTAACGGGACCTCCTATCTCTCCCACACCCGGTGGCCCCACGAGCACCCCTGCTAGCGGCACCTCCGACGTGACTGTACAAAATAACCAGTACGCGCCAAAGGACCATGTTGTATCGCTTGGTTCGACTGTGCGCTGGACCAACAAGGATTCGGTTCCGCACACCATCACCAGCGATACCGCCGGTCAGTTCAGCAGCCCCAACCTCGGCCAGAACGGCACGTACGAGCACACCTTCACCACGGCGGGCAGGTACGCTTACCATTGCGCGATTCACCCCGGCATGACGGGCAGCATTACCGTCCAGAATGGCGACGGCTCGGTGCCCACCGCAGGCCCCAGCAACACGCCTACCATGACGCGCACCCCACAGCCGACGAATACGCCCGGCGGTGCTCCCATGACCGATGTGTCGGTGGTTGACTTTAGCTACAGCCCGGCCACGATCAACGTGCAACAGGGCGCGACCGTGCGCTGGACCAATAACGGCGCGGCCCCGCATACCGTCAGCAGCGTACCTGCGGGCCAGTTCGAGAGCGGAAACATGAACAGCGGCCAGACGTTCCAGTTCACTTTCAACACGCCCGGTACTTATAACTACAAGTGCGCTTACCACAGCAACATGACAGGCACCGTGAACGTGCTGGCTCCCGGCAGCACTCCCATGCCGCAGCCGAGTAACACTCCCCGCGCCACCTCCACCCCTATGAGCCAGCCTTCTCCGGGAACCGCGAACGTGGCGATACGGAACTACGCCTACGATCCCAAGACCATCACCGTGAACCTGGGCGACAAGGTGATCTGGACCGGCTTTGATACCGACCCGCACAGCGTCACCAGCATGGGCGAGCACGCGGGCCTGTTCGACAGCGGCGAGTTCGGCCTGAACGGCACCTATGAGCGCGTATTCGATACGCCCGGCACCTACAAGTATTACTGCACCGTGCACGGCGAGTTCATGAGCGGCACCGTGATTGTGCAAGGCTCCGGCGGCAGGTTCGCGGACGTGGCCCCGAGCAACACCTTCTATCCCTACATCGTCTGCCTAGCGGACCGTGGCGTGATCGGCGGCTACTCGGACGGCACCTATCGCCCCTCCAACCCGGTGACGCGAGGCCAGCTTGCCAAGATCATCGCCAACTCGGCGGGCTTCGGTGAGACACCCAACGGCCAGACCTTCGCGGACGTGGCCCCCGGGAGCCCCTTCTACGAGTTCGTGGAGCGCATCGCCTCTCGCAACATCATCAGCGGCTATGCGTGCGGCGGCCCCGGCGAACCGTGCGGCGCGGGCAACAAGCCCTACTTCCGCCCCGGCGCCAACGCCTCTCGCGGCCAGATAGCCAAGATCGTAGCGGGCGCGGCCAACCTGACCGGCACGCCCAGCGGTCAGACCTTCGCGGACGTACCCACCAACCACACCTTCTACACGTTTGTCGAGCAACTGGCAGCCAACGGCTCGATGAGCGGCTACCCCTGCGGCGGCACCGGGGAACAGTGCGACGGCCAGAACCGCCCCTACTTCCGCCCAAGCGTGAACACCACCCGCGGCCAGCTAGCCAAGATCGTGTCCACCAGCTTCTTCCCTGAATGTGGATTCTGAAACGTGAAACGTGAAACGTGATGCGGTAAGGGTCAGATAGTACACGGAAATTAACAGAGGCGGCTCAACTAACATGAGCCGCCTCTGTTTCTATTTAAGTGACCAAGCTGCTATAGCCGCATCACGTTTCACGTTTCACGTTTCACGTTTCAATCTTCCGCTCTGCGCAGTCGGTTCACCAGGGTGGCTGAGAAGTAGGCTTTGTCTTGCACGCGGGCGAAGAGGCAGGGGTCGGGGGAGATGGTGACGCGGGCCGTGTCGCCGTGGTGCAGGGCGACGTGGGTCTGGCCGTCCACGGTGAGAAAGGCCTCGTCGTCGGTTTCGATGTGCAGGTCCAGCACGTTGTCGTCGGGGAGCACCAGGCTTTTGACGATGGTGAGGTACGGCGCGATGGGTGTGACTATGATGCTGCGCAGTTCGGGGTGCATGATGGGGCCACCTGCGGCCATCGAGTAGGCGGTGGAGCCGGTGGGGGTAGCCACTATCACGCCGTCGGCCACGTAGGTAGTGACCTTGTGCCCGTTCGTGCTGAGCGTGCAGTGCACCACGCGGGAGAGGGCCGCCCGGCTCGCTACTACATCGTTCAGGGCCACCCAGCTACCCACTTGCGTGTTGTCGCGGAGGAGCACGGCCCGGAGCATGGCGCGTCTTTCGATCCAGTAATTGCCTTCGAGGAAGAGTGCTATTCGCTCCTGCACCTGCGAGGGGTTCATCTCGGTCAGGAAGCCCACCCGCCCCAGGTTCACGCCCATCAGGGGCACACCCAGCGGGGCCGCGATGCGTGCCGACCTCAATATCGTGCCGTCGCCGCCGAAGGTGAAGATCATGTCCAGCGCGTCGTCTTTGCTCCAGTTGACGGTCGTATCGGGCGAGGCGGAGTGCGACTCGGTCACTTCCACACCCTTGTCGTGCAGCAGCCGGGCCAACCGCTGCGACTCCTGGTTGGCTGCGGCAATCGTCTCGTTGACGATGAAGCCGACCTTCTTGATCGGTCGGCTGGTAGGATGCGAGCTATGGTCGAGGACCTCGGTGTCCACGCCCAGGAGCGGCTGCCCGCTGTTCTGCTCTATTACTAGCCTGGCCGCTTCAACGCTGGTGCCGTGCGGCTGCCTGCCATCACCCAAGGCCGGGTTATTTGACATGCGGTATGACCTCTCTTTCAATGGCGGGTTGCAGGTCGAACGCTACGGTGCGTGGCTGCTTTTCGATGAGGGCCAGGTACTCCACGTTGCCCGCCGGGCCTGTGATTGGCGAACGCGCCAGCCCCTCAAGGTGCAGCCCCTGCGCCTTCCAATATTGAGCTAGCCGTATTATAACATCGCGGTGCACCGAAGCCTCGCGCACCACGCCCCCCTTGCCAACCTGCTCCCGCCCCGCCTCGAACTGCGGCTTTATGAGGAAGACGAAGAAAGCATCAGGGGTGGTCAGGCGCACAGCGGGCGGGGTGACAAGCTCAAGCCCTATGTAAGACACGTCGCAGGTGGCGAGGTCGCAGGAGTGGGGCAGGCTCTCCAGGTAGCGGATGTTAGTCTGCTCCATGGCCGTCACGCGGGCGTCTTGCCGCAGCTTCCACGCAAGCTGGTTGGTGCCCACATCCACCGCGTACACGTGAGCCGCACCGCCTTGCAGCAACACATCGGTGAAGCCCCCCGTAGACGAGCCTATGTCCAGCGCCACCTTGCCCACAATACGCTCGGCCAGCCCAAATACCTCTATCGCATGCGCCAGCTTCAGCCCGCCCCGGCTCACGTAGGGCAGCGCCGCCTTCACCTCGATCCGCGCCCCCTCGGCAACAGGCGTACCCGGCTTGTCGGCCCGCTGCCCATCCACCAGCACCTCGCCCGCCATGACCAGGGCCTGGGCCTTGGCGCGCGTCTCCGCCAACCCACGTTCTACAAGTGCTACATCAAGTCGCTGCTTCATATGAGCAATAATAGAGTACGGAAACGCCAAGACGCAAAGACGCCAAGAACCCGCCAAGTAGATAAGGATTATTCACCGCAGAGACGCAGAGGACGCAGAGGGTACGCGGAGATTGTGGTTGTTATGAGGGGAAGGAGCAACCATCTTAGCGCACAGTGTTTCCTCAGTAAGAACACCCTCTATTCTTCTTTGCGTAATCTCCGCGTCCTCTGCGTCTCTGCGGTGCAATTCTTTATTCCTCTTGGCGTCCTTGGCGTCTTGGCGGTTTCGTCTAATTACTGCCCCCGCGTGAGCATGTCTTCGTAGGCGCTGGAGTGGATGTGGCAGATGGCTATGGCGAGCGCGTCGGCGGCGTCGTCGGGGCGGGGTGTGTGGTCCATGTTGAGGAGCACCTTCACCATCACCTGCACCTGCTCCTTGGTCGCCTTGCCGTAGCCGACCACCGCCTGCTTCACCTGCAAAGGGGTGTACTCGCCTATGCTCAGGCCGGAGTGCGCGCCCGCCAGTATCGCCACCCCTCGCGCGTGCGCCACCGAAATGCCCGTGCGCACGTTCTTGCTGAAGAAAAGCTCCTCAATTGCCATGCCCTGCGGCTTGTACTCGGTGATAATCTTTACCAGCCCGTCGTACAAGAGCAGCAGCCGGTCGGAGAGGGGTGCGTTCGCGGGCGTGAGCAGCGCCCCGTACTCGACCATCTTCAGACGCTCCGCCCCCGGCCTGAGCACCCCCGCTGCGTCCTTAGAATCACCGGCACCGCTCTCAACAAGGCCATAGCCCATGATAGCGGTGCCCGGATCGATGCCTAATATCAGTACCATACGGAATTACGAATTACGAATTACGAATTACGAATTAAGCTTCGCAGCCTCATAAATTCGTAATTCGTAATTCGTAATTCCTACTTAGCTTATTCCTGCCATGACTGCCTCGGCCTGGGAGAGGTCGAGGTTGGTGTAGACGGTCTGCACGTCGTCCAGGTCTTCCAGGCGGTCTACCAGCCGCAGGGCCGACTCCAGCCCCTTGTCCTCGAGGGCCATAGTGGTCTTGGGGAGCATGGTGCGCTCGGCGCTGGTCACGTTGTAACCGGCCCCCGTGAGTGAGTCCTGCACCGTCTTGAGGTCCTCGAAGCCGGTGATTATCTCTATGTGGGTGTCGCCTTCGTCGTCGGTGTCCACGCTCACGTCCTCGGCACCCACGTCGATGGCGGCCAGGCTGATGTCGTCGGGGTCCTGGCCCTTCTGCGGCGCAACCACGATTACCCCCTTGGGGTCGAACATCCAGCCTACCGAACCGGCCTCTCCCAGGGAGCCGCCTGCCTTGGTGAAGGCCGCGCGTACCTCGGCCACCGTGCGGTTGCGGTTGTCGGTGAGGGTCTGCACGAGCATCGCCACGCCGTTCGGCCCGTAGCCCTCGTATATCACTTCTTCGTAGCTGCTGCCGTCGGCGCCCGTGCCGCTGCCGCGCTGTATCGCCCGCTGCACGTTTTCGAGCGGCATGTTCTCGGCGCGCGCCCTTTGCACCGCCAGCCTCAGCCGGAAGTTCGATTCGGGGTCGCCGCCACCCTCGCGGGCCGCCACTGTAATTTCGCGGGTGAGCTTGGTGAAAAGCTGCCCGCGCTTGGCGTCAGCAGCCCCCTTCTTACGCTTGATTGTGGACCATTTGCTGTGACCGGACATATCGTTTCACCTCTTCCATGAATAAACACCGTCTTTGGGACTAACCCAGATTATACCAGAGGCTCAATGCCGCTGGCAACAGCCACCCGCGCATCGCCGCCCATTCCGGCATACTTTATGCTCCTACTAAAGTACCGCACCAAAGGAGCAGCCGCATGAGCAACAGGGACGACGACCAGTTCAATCACGCCAACGACACAGCCCTACGAAACGAGCAGACGGGCAGCGTAGACAACACCGGCTACTACTCGCAAGGGGAAGCGGCTACCCTGGCCGGGGGCAACCGCATGGCCGAGGCCCTGCAAGACACCGCCGGGCTGACGCAGTCGAGCCAATCGACAGAGGAGGCCCTGCTGGCTACCTTCGACAACACTACAGGCCGCGACACGAACCAGGACACGCGCACCACCAGCGAGACGCACGAAGCACCCCCCGGCGACCAGGAAGGCACCTACGAAGGCTTCGCGACCGCCGATACCGTCCCCGACAACGTGGAAGGCTGGGCGGGGGCCGAGAACATACAGGAGCGTGACGACGTGCATGAGTCCGAGGGCACCGTGGACACCTTAAAGCAATAGATGAGACGCATCTAAACGCCAAGTCGCCAAGTCGCCAAGTCGCCAAGGACCACGCCAAGTTAAGGATTGTATGCTTCCACGAAAGAGGAGCAGGTACGACATTACGTACCTTGCTCCTTTTTCTACTCTCTAAACTACAATCACCTTGGCGCGTCCTTGGCGTCTTGGCGTTTCCGTCCTGTTCTATCTCCCCTGTGCGCTGTAGAGAACGGTTTTTTCGCCGGTGGCTACGTCTAGCTTGACTATTGAGAAGGGGGAGCGGCCATCGTAGCGGGAGGCGAAATCGGCTTCGCTGGAGGGCACCATCTCGCGGTAGATGATGGCGCTGCCGTCCGGCGACCACTGCAAGTCGGATACGCCGAGCGAGGCATCAGGTGCTGGGAGGGGGCGCACGTTGCTTAACACGCCGCCGGTGAAGTCGGCCGTCCACAGTCCGGCTAACGACTCTACCTTCAGGCCCCTCAGGCTGTAGAAGCCCGACATTGCTACATTGCCCGACGTGGAGTAGGCCACGTGAACGATCTGCACCGAGGCGGGGTCGGGCTTGTCGAGCCATGCGGGGTCGAGGAGGGGGCCGTTGTGCGTACCCGGCGCACCGTAGAGGAATCCGCCCCGGTAGAGGGTGGGACTGGCCGAGTTGCCGGAGGTGTAGAGCAGATTGTAGATGTAACCACCCTGCCCAGGCTCCAGCTTCCCGTCCGTCCACACGTA
>DASVRN010000209.1:0-8667 GCA_036388595.1 Chloroflexia bacterium | reverse complement strand
CAGGGCCGCCGCCGCGCTCGTGTTGTTCCTAACCGGCCGCGAGAACCAGGGTGCGATCTTGCAGACCGGCTTTGCCTTGCCTTCGCTCAAGGGCTTCGATGACGATCCTTTCTTCCAGGGTTCCAGCACGCTGAGCAAGATCTCCAGGATACTCTACGAGGGGGCGAGTTACGGCACTCCCTACGTATGGGGTGGGGAAGCCAACCCCAAGATCCAGAGGGCCCTCAACGAGGCCACCGAGCGCGTGTTTGCCGGGATGCAGACTGGTCAGGAGGCGCTCGACCAGGCCTGCCAGGAGATAGATGCGGCGCTCGCGGGGCAATAACCTGTCTGAAATGTGTTTAGCCCGTTTTCAGGCTCGGCACTCCAATTGTGACATCTACACTGGTGTTTTGGGTAGCTCAAGAGGAGCATGGGGAGCATCATGGCTACAAAGGTGCAGGCTAGCTCAGTACCGCGCTCGCCTGGGATGAACCGTAAGACGCGGGAGGCCCTAACCGGCTTGCTCTTTGTCTCGCCCTGGATTATCTCCGCGCTCGTCTTCACTTTCGGAGCTATGGCATACGTCTTCTACATAAGCTTCACCGATCTTAAATCGCTCAACGAGCCGAAAGTCATTGGTTTAGACAATTACGCCAGGGCCATCACCAACAAGCTGTTCCAGGCGGCAGTTTTCAATACCGTGCTTTACGCGGTCGTGGTGACGTTCCTCCAAACCTGGGTGGCGCTGCTCCTGGCCGTGGCACTCAACGCGAAAATCAAAGGGAAGACCTTCTTCCGTAGCGCCTGGTATCTTCCGAGGGTCACCTCTTCCGTGGTGATTTCGCTCATCTTTATCTGGGTATTCCAGAAGCAGGGCATCCTGAATTTTGTACTGTCAACGCTATTCGGGTGGACTGGCTTTCAGCCGGTGGCCTGGCTGACCGACGCGAGCGCCCATACTGCGCTGCCCGCCCTGATGGTCTTGAACATCGTGACCACAGCGCCTATATTTATGCTCTACTTTCTGGCGGCACTCCAGGACATACCGGAAGACGTGTACGAAGCCGCCAGCCTCGATGGATCGGTTGGCGCTCACCGCTTCTTCAATATTACGGTGCCGATGCTCCGCCCCATCATGTTTCTCGTAATTGTGCTCAGCACGATAGGCACGCTACAGGTCTTCGACCTGCCGCTCATCATGACGAACGGGGGACCGCTGAACCAGACGACGACTATCAACCTGCTGATTTATCGCTCGGCCTTCACCGACTTCGATATGGCCTACGCCTCAGCGATGTCATTCATCTTGTTCGTGATGGTCCTCCTGCTCTTCCTGGTGCAGCAGCGCATACTGGGCGGGAGTAACACGGAGCGCTAATGTGTAAGAGCTGTCTTATCCAGGAAGGTTGAGCTATGGCAACGACAACGACCACTCAGCGCGCGGAGGCTGCGGTTACCGTTCCTGCCAGCGACGTAGAGAGGAGAGAGCCCCGATCCTACGTTATGCCGGTACTTCGCTATGCCCTCTTATCAACAGTAACTGTAATCTTGATCGGGCCATTTGTGATGGCGCTGCTCGGCTCATTCAAGAGCACGCAGGAAGTGCTGGCCTGGCCGCCTACCTTCTTACCGCAGGAGTGGCGGATTGCTAACTACGCCGATGTATGGAATGCGCTGGCCGATGCAAACGGCAATTCTTACTTCCCGCGCTGGATCCTGAACAGCCTGCTCTTGGCAACTACGATCACAATAGCTCATCTCTTTTTCTGCTCAATAGCAGGTTTCGCTTTCGCCCGGTTGAACTTCCCGGCAAAGAACCTCATCTTCGGCGCTATGCTGTCAACGCTCATGATTCCCGGCATGGTGCTTATGATCCCCCAGTACCAGATCCTCGACTTCATGCACCTGGTCAACACGTACGGGGCAATCATCGTTCCCAACCTGACATCCGCGGCCATGATTTTCCTCCTCACTCAGTTCTTCCGTACGGTGCCTAAGGAGGTGGATGAGGCAGCTTATATAGATGGTGCGGGCATCTGGACGACTTTCTGGCGCGTGATCCTGCCACTTGCCAGGCCCGCGCTGATCACCATGACGCTGCTGAGCTTCCAGGGAGTCTGGAACAGCTTCCTTGGGCCGCTCGTGTTGCTCAACATACCGGAAATGTTCCCGCTAACGGTCGGGTTGGGCTTCTTGAAGGGCCAGTACGGCACCTTCTATAACGTGGTGCTGGCGGGGTCGATGTTCAACACCCTCCCGATGGTGCTGCTGTTCGCTTTCTTCTCGCGTTTCTATGTCCAGGGGGTCTCCTACAGTGGTATCAAATGATGTGGAGGTACGGCGGGTGCACCCTCCTGGCCCGTTGCGGCTTGCCTTCACACGAGCCGCCAACGATTGGTATTATGGGCTTATCCCCTTCTCCGTGATGAATTTTCTCTGGCTCGTGTCGATGCTCACGATAGTCGGGGGTCCTCCAGCCACGGCGGCCATGCTCGCGGTGGCGCGGGATGCGCTGGTGAGCCAGGGTGGTGAGCCGCACAACTTCCTACCTTATATGAAGCAATACTTCTGGCGTGCGTGGGGCCTGGGCCTGGTATCCTTCCTGGGCACCGCCATCCTGGTGACCGACATGGCTTTTTATGCCGATGTGATGAGCGGCGACCGGGTCCTGGCGAACGCGGGCATCCTCTTCCTCGTTTACGTGCTGATTGTCTGGGTCGAGTTTCTGCTCCTTGCCTGGCCGCTGATGGTTAACCAACCCGAGATGCCACTCCGCCACGTCATGCGTAATGCAGCGATCCTGACCCTGCGGGTTCCAATGCCGAATTTTGGCCTGGCGTTGCTCGTAGTTACCCTCTACGTTCTATCGCTCTTCGTTGCCATCGTATTTGCCCTGGCATTTACAGCATTCGTGTCTCTGCTGGTGCAGCACTATCTCTATCTACAGGCCCCTGTGCTTGCCAATTTCCCTCCCCTCCCCGGCGAGGGCGCAGCGCAGGCTACGAGCGAGGAGTACCAGGGGCATTATTAGCTTGTTCTAGTTGTACAGCTTGCGTAGAGCGGCCCCAATTACATGGAAGACCATTATCTATGTGTTCTCGGTTCTGACACTTCCCAGGCTACACACCGTGCGTGCCAAAGCCCCGCTGCTTGAGGTTGGGGGATCTTCTATAATTAACTTATGCTTATACCAGTCCTGGCGACTAAGCTCTATATTCCTCCGCCGCCTCCGAAAGTGGTGCTCCGTTCCCACCTGATCGAGCGGCTGAACGCGGGCCTGCACCGTAAGCTGACCCTCATAGCGGCCCCCGCAGGCTGCGGTAAAACCACGCTGCTCAGCGCCTGGGTGGCCGGTTTGCAGGCCAGGGGCACGCATGTGGCCTGGTTCTCGCTGGAGGAGGGGGATAGCGACCCGGCACGCTTTCTGACCTACCTGGTCGCGGCTTTGCGGACTGTGGAGCCGCATATCGGCGAGGGGGCGCTGGGGTTGCTCCAATCGCACAGTTCCTCCCAGCCCCCGCCCACCGAGGCAATACTGACCGCTCTGCTCAATGAAATCGCCACCCTCTCCCACAACTTCGCCCTCATCCTCGATGACTACCACGTTATCGATAGCCAGGTGGTTGACGACGCTAGCACCTTCTTGATCGAGCACCTACCACCGCAGATGCACCTGGTCATCGCCAGCCGTGAGGACCCCCCTCTACCGCTCCCGCGCCTGCGTGTCCGGGATCAAGTGACCGAATTACGTGCCCGCGATTTGCGCTTTACCCTTACTGAAGCCGCCGGGTTTCTACAGGCGATGAATCTAAACCTCTCGATGGAAGATATCGCCGCCCTGGAAGCCCGCACCGAAGGGTGGATTGCGGGCCTGCAATTAGCCGCGCTTTCCCTGCAGAGCCACCAGGATGCTTCCGGGTTCATCCGAGCGTTCGCCGGAGAGAACAGGTACATAGTGGACTACCTGGTGGAAGAGGTACTGCAGCGTCAGCCCGAAAGCGTCCGTAGCTTTTTAGTGCAGACCTCCATTCTAGACCGCTTGTATGGCCCGCTGTGCGATGCCGTCACCGGACATGAGGAAGGCGCCGGCAAGGCGCGGTTGGAGGCATTAGAGCGGGGCAACTTCTTTGTCGTTCCACTCGATGATAAGCGGCATTGGTACCGCTATCACCATCTCTTTGCCGAGGTTCTTTCTACGTACCTGGGGGCGGAGCAACCCGACCTCGCACCGACGCTGCACCGGCGCGCCAGCCAATGGTACGAGCAGAATGATTCTGCGACCGATGCGATCCGCCATGCGCTGGCTGCCGAGGATTTCGGGCGAGCGGCGAACCTGGTCGAGTTGACAATGTCGGCGATGCGCTCGAGCAGACAGACGGCCACCCTGCTAGGCTGGCTGAAGGCATTACCCGACGAGGTGGTCCGCGTCCGGCCTGTGATCAGCGTGGTTTATGCCCATGTGTTACTATCCAGCGGCGAGCTTGAGGGCGTTGAGGAGCGGCTAAGGGACGCCGAACGGTGGCTCGACTCGAGTGTAGACATGGCAGACGAGCGTACCCGACCGGACGACCCGCCCGCCCGGATGGTCGTGGTGGACGATGCTGTCTTTCGCCGTCTTCCGGTTGAGATCGCGGTTGCCCGTGCAGGACTGGCCCTGCACCAGGGCCATGTAGCAGACACGGTGAAATACGCTCAGCAGGTGCTCGACCTCGTACCCGATGACGATCTTATCGGGCGTGGAGGTGCAGTGGCGTTCCTGGGGCTTGCACTGTGGGCGAGCGGAGATCTCGAGGCAGGCCGCCGGGCGTTTTCCGATGGCCTGGCTCTTGTGCAGAGGGCGGGCTTCATCTCTGACGTACTCAATGGCGTACTCGGCCTGGCTGATATACGAACTGCGCAAGGTTGTCTACAGGAGGCAATGCACACATACGAGCAGGCATTGAAGCTTGCTGCGCGAACTGCGGCGGAGCAGGGCGTACCTGCTCTGCTGGGAGCGGCAGATATACACGTGGGCATGAGCGAGCTTGAGCGTGAGCGTAACGACTTGGATGCAGCCACGCAGCACCTGCTGAGAAGCAAGGAGCTGGGCGAGCAGATGGGGTTACCGCAAAATAGGTATCGCTGGTCCGTCGCCATGTCACGAATACGTGAGGCAAAGGGAGACCTGGATGGTGCTCTCGACCTGCTACACGAGTCAGAGCGCCTGTATGTGCGTGACTTCTTCCCCAATGTGCGCCCTGTAGCGGCCCTTCGGACACGGGTGTGGGTCGCTCAGGGCAGGTTGGTTGAAGCCCTCGACTGGGCGCGTGAACAGGGCCTGTCTGCCGAAGACGACCTCAACTATCTGCGCGAGTTCGAGCATATCACCCTGGCTAGAGTGCTCTTGGCTAGGTACAAAGGGGACCGTGCAGAACGCCCCGTCCACCAGGCAATGGGGCTACTGGAGCGCCTCCTGAAAGCGGCGGAAGAAGGTGGGCGGGCGGGCAGCGCCATCGAAATCCTGGTTTTGCAGGCGCTTGCCCACCAAGCGCAAGGCGACATGCCTGCCGCTCTCATACCGCTGGAACGTGCCTTGACCCTGGCGGAGCCGGAGGGCTATGTCCGAATGTTTGTTGATGAAGGCATGCCCATGACGCAACTACTCCTCGAAGCTGCTGCTCGCGGGATCATGCCGGACTATGCAGGTAGGCTCATGCAGGCATTTGAAGCAGAGCAACAGGGGAGCACAGATGAATCTCCTCACCCCACCTCATCGGTCAGCACTCCCCTCTCTCCCGCTTTGCAGCGCCTGGTCGAGCCGTTGAGCCAGCGCGAACTTGAAGTGCTCCGGCTGCTCGGAACCGAATTGACCGGCCCCGAAATGGCAGGCGAACTCACAGTGTCCCTGAACACCCTGCGTACTCACACCAAGAACATTTACGACAAGCTGGGAGTGAACAACCGTCGCGCAGCCGTGCGCCGTGCTGAAGAACTCCACTTGTTATAGCGAACCCGCAAACACTAAACGCAAACCGCCCCGGCAGGTTTACCAAACCACCTGCCGGGGCTTTTTGTTGTCCATAGCAGCCTTCCCAACAAATCACCACATCGATCACCACACGTGGTGATGTCTCCTCCCCACATTGAACTCTATAGTGTGTTCAGGGAGAAGAATGAAGGCACTGATTGACGAGGTGACTATCCAAGATGCCAAACACTGAGTTGAAACTAGGTGCCATACAAGCTGCTTAGAAAGGAGACATGCCTTTGAGAGATAGTGAGACTCCCTTAGATCCCAAGAGGAGGAACAGGAACAGGAACAGAAACGCAATCGGCCTCCACAAGACCACAGTTCTGCACAGGCTCAATCACTCGGGGCTTGTCAGTACGGAAACAGCACCACGAATAGCCAGGAAGGAGAAAAACGATGGCAACCATGACTACCAACGAAAGAACGAATGCGGTCGCGAAGACCGCAACAATTGAGGGAGACAACAAGATGAACACCAAGAATACCGGTCGCCAGGCCGCAGTAACTAAGGAGAGCAAAATGAACATTACAGCCCCGAAACTCATCCGTTGGACCGGTCTATCAACTATTGTGGCAGGGCTCATTTTCGCGGGCATTCAGCCGATCCACCCAGCTGACGTTGTTGGATCAGTCAACACCAGCGCATGGGCAATAATCACCGGTTTAAAGACGGCCATGTGCCTCCTGCTCCTGCTCGGCATTGTGGGACTCTACGCCAGGCAAGTGAACAAGGCAGGTTGGCTTGGTCTGGTAGGCTTCCTCCTATTTAGCCTCTCCTGGGCGCTACAGACCGCCTTTGTCTTTGCCGAAGCCTACATCATGCCGCCGTTGGCGGTCGCAGCGCCGACGTTTGTGGATGGCTACCTTGGGATCTCCTATGGGCACACCGGCGGGATTGACTTCGGGGCCCTTCCAATAATATATGGGCTAATAGTTGGAGGTGGGTATATGCTCGGCGGCCTGATATTTGGTATCGCGACCCTCCGCGCCGGAGTCCTGCCGCGCTGGGCAGCCGGTCTGCTTGCCGCTACTGCTGCGTTGACACCCCTCGCTGCGCTGTTCCCGCACTCAATTCAGCGCCTGGCGGCGATGCCCATGGGGTTAGCTCTGGCATGCCTGGGCTATGCGCTCTGGACTGAACGGCGAGGGCAAACCTCGGAGGAGCACGTCTCGGAACCCGTACCCAGCAGGGTAAGCCCGCAGCTCCGTCAGACCGTAGCCGAGTAAGGTCGCTGGATACTGCATAGTGTGGAGAGGCGGCCATACGACCGCCTCTCCAATCAGTAATCCGCTTCTTTGCGCCCCAGGAACCGGATCGCCAACCACAGTTTTACGCAAGTCCGATTACATAGAGATTGTCAGCACATCTATCTTATCGCCAAGGGATTCAAACCGTCTGCGCTCTATGCAATGTTGTCCAGGCCCTCGGAAGGGCAAATGAAGGAGGTGTGAGCGCAGCATAAATGTCGCCTGAGGGCGCCACAGATATGCAAGTAGAGGGAGGGTGGGTCAGGGACCCACCCTCTCACTGTTGCTACTAGGTCTCCCATATCCGGTAAGTGCAACACCTCTGCAAAAGCAGAGGCGATAATCGGGCCAATGCTATAATCGAACTATGTCCACGGTGATTCTGGCTACAAGACTGTTTATTCCCCCACCTCCACCCAAAGTGGTGCTCCGTCCCCGCTTGGTTGCGCGGCTGAACGAGGGTCTGCACCGTAAGCTGACCCTCATCTCGGCGCCTGCGGGCTTTGGCAAGACCACGCTGCTCAGTGAATGGATAGCCGGTTCCGACACGCATGTGGCGTGGCTGTCCCTGGACGAGAGGGACAGCGACCCGGTACGCTTCCTCACCTACCTGGTTGCTGCTTTACGAACTATTGCACCCACTATCGGAGAAGGGGTGCTCGGTGTGCTCCAATCTTCGCAACCACCCTTAACCGAAGTAATCCTGACCGCGCTGCTTAATGAAATCGCCACCATACCAGACAACTCCGTGCTCGTCCTGGATGACTACCACGTTATTGATAGCCAGGCCGTTGACGAGGCTCTCACCTTCCTGCTTGAGCACCTGCCGGCACAAATGCACCTGGTCATCACTACCCGTGAGGATCCACAGCTTCCCCTGGCCCGTTTACGCGCCCGCGGCCAATTGACCGAGCTGCGGGCCACCGACCTGCGCTTTACTCCAGGTGAAGCGGCCACTTTCCTCAACCAGGTAATGGGCCTGGACATCGCGACCGAGGACGTTACCGCCCTTGAGACCCGTACCGAAGGCTGGATTGCGGGACTACAGCTAGCGGCGCTCTCGATGCGCGGGCGAGAGGACATTCCCGCGTTCATCAAGGCTTTCGCCGGAGACAACCGGTACATCGTAGATTATCTGGTCGAGGAGGTCCTACAGCGTCAGCCCGAACCTGTCCAGAGCTTCTTACTCCAGACATCCATTCTCGAACGTATGTGTGGCCCACTGTGTGATGCCGTTACCCGCCAGGAGGGAGGCAAAAAGCGGTTGGAAGCATTAGAGCGAGGCAATTTCTTTGTCGTTCCACTGGATGATAATCGCCACTGGTATCGATATCATCACCTTTTTGCCGAGGTTCTCACTGCGCACCTGATGGCAGAGCAGCCCCATCAGGTATCTACTCTGCACCAGCGCGCCAGCGAGTGGTACG
>DASVRN010000208.1:0-55544 GCA_036388595.1 Chloroflexia bacterium | reverse complement strand
CAAAGTCGACTTTGCAAGGTGTAGCCCTCGACTTCAGTCGACGGGCGTCTAATATGCAACCATTCGGATACATGGCCGTGCCTCTCCCATCATGGACCGCTCATAGCGAGAATGACCATACCCTGGCGGCGGGAGGAAATTAGCTGGACAAGCGTAGTACAATAGACGCATACTCAGCGCGCGTTGTACTCCCTCAAGGGCCGCATGACCCCGGCGGCAACCCCTTCCCTATGCTCCCCTCGCAGCAGGACCCAGATCACGATACTCTCATGTCTATGGCGCTCGCGGCGGCGGAGGGCTTCAAGGCGTTGTCTCGCTCGGCCAACGGGCGTAATGACGTGGTGGCCGGGACGCAGTGTTGGTACTGCTCGTCCACGGCCCCGGTCTTCAATGGGGCTGCTATCCTTGAGGAGCGACTGCTCAACCCCGACACCTTGCGCGGCATAGTCGAGTATTTCACCACCAAGGGCCGCCCCTACTCGCTCATGACGATGGACGCCCTGCTACCTCACGCTGGTGAGGTGTTGCGTGGCATGGACTACTACGAGTACGACCGGATGCCCGCCATGTGGCTCAAGGGCGCGCCGCACATCTTGCAAGAGTATCCCGGCAATCCCCGATTGGAGATAACGTCTGTGAGCACCACGCGAGACCTGGGTGCTTTCCGCACCATACTGAGCCGCGTCTTCCACATAGCCCCGGAGGAGGCCGATATGGTGCTTGGCGATAACGCACTGTCAGTGAGGGAGGTGCGACACTACCTGGGTACGTTGGACGGCGAGCCTGTGGGTACGCTCTCGCTGGTGATGAGCGGCCCCGTGCCCGGCATCTGGAACGTGGGCACCCTCCCCGAATTCCGGCGCGAGGGCATCGGTACCAGCCTCATGTACCACGCGCTCCAGGAAGCGGCCCAGGCAGGCCACACCTCCAGCATGCTACTCGCCTCCAGGGAAGGCGTGCCCCTCTACGAACGCCTCGGCTATCGCACGTTGAGCATGGTACGCATCTTTGTGCCGCGGTAGACGAGTGACGAGTGACGAGTGTTGGCTCATGAACTACTCATCACTCGTCACTCCCCGTTAAATTCTCTGCGCTTTCGGAAGCCTCGTGTAGCGCCAGCGTTTCTGGCGGTTGACAAGCAGCTCTATGTTCTCCCAGAGGTCGGGGCCCATCTGCGAGCGGGCTTCGGGGAGCCAGCTATTCACCTTGTCCCAGGCTACGTCCAGACTCTCCATCGCGTCGAATATGAGGTCGTCGCTGATCAGGTTCTGGTCGATTAGCGCGCCGACCATCTCCCAGTAGCCGAGCACGGTGTTGAGCATGCGCCATTCTCTGCTGCCCACCGGGTAACGGGTCTGTATTTCCTGCCAGGTGCCGGGCTGGAACTGGCCCTCGAACCAGGTCTGCGATTCCTGCATGAGCGGGTCGAGACGTAGCTTGAACAGTTCTATCAACATGTGAGCATCGTCGCAGGTCGGTATAGCCATGCTATTGCTCCTGTACGGTGTCGTGATGTAGCTTCAATAGGCGATTATACCGTATCGTAGTGGCAGGGGCCGAGGCACAAAGAAGTACGATAGCAGTCCCCGTACCAATCGTGGCGACCCTACTCCCCCTGTCATCCTGAACGTAGTGAAGGATCTCAGATGTGGCACTTGCCCCTACGTTGAACCTTCAGCACCATTGTCTCCGCGCCCGACAGCCTCCCTACTCACCTTCTTGAGATCCTTCGCTACGCTCAGGATGACAGGGGGCACTCTTGGGTGCTGCTTTCCGGCCCCAGCACAGCGTGGCCGCGACCGCCTGCTGGCAACCCTGTTGTAGCGGCGGTATAATCGGCGTAGGTTCAGCTAAACCAAGTGTGAGGAGAGTGGACACAGTGACGGACAAGGAAGTTCTGATAGACTTGATGAGCGACGTTGGCAGCGAAATACGAGACGAGATTGGCGACATGACAGCCGAGGAGCTTGCCTGGCAGCCGGAACCGCAGGCGAACTCGATAGGCGTGACCGTGTGGCACGTGGCCCGCTGGCTCGACGTGCTGGCGACGCGCATCCTCCACACCGGGGCCGCCGAGGACGAGCTATGGCACACGCAGGGTTGGGTAGAGCGGACCGGCTACGACCCCAGGGGCATCGGCGCATCAGGGCTGGGCAACGTTACGGGCTACACGCTGGAAGAGGTAGCCGCCATACCGCCCATGAGCGCGACGGACCTGCTGGCATACCTGGACAGCACGATAGAGGCTGTAAACGGACGCATAGCTGCGATGCCTGATGGTGCGCCGCACGAAACGGTGCCGGGCATAGGCAAGTCGCGGACGGCGTACGGGTGGGTCAAGTTACTGCTGAAGGGGTGTATGGGCCATGTTGGGGAGATACAGACGCTCAAGTCGATGAGGACGCGCAGGTCCCTAGCCTCAGCATAAAGCCGGGTTTTGCCTCGCATCCTCTGTGAAGTAGCAGCGTACCTGCCTGACTGCTGTTATTTCAGGACCTTCAGGTCCACAAGAACGAGGTCGGTAGTGTCCCGCGTGTCGTACATAGTGCAGGTACGAGGGTAGCCCATAGCAGGGTCGAAGTTGATTTCTAAATAGGTGTCACTGCGGATAGGGTTAATGCGGTCCGGGCGTTGCAGGGCGAGGTTTACATTTCGGAACATCGCATCCACAGTCCAGGACTCTTCAAAGTACTCTACATCCCAATGTTTCTTGAGGTTCGCCGCATCAGCATCAAGGCTTTCCAAGCTGGTTATTTTTTCTACCCTGCCGGCGCTTGTGCGCTCTACCTGCACCTTGATTTTCCATTTGCCCGAACCCGCAAGCGTGAGGGTCACTTCATACTCCTCAATGGGTAAGCTGTGCCATTTTGCGAGTGCCGCTTCATATTTGTCCTGCGTCACATTCCAGCCACGATAACTGAACAGGTTACTGCCCGTCGCCAGCCATAGCATGAGGAGCGTACCCAGCAATGCCCTGGCTACGGTTCCTGGAGTCTGGTTAGTGAATATTGCGGGCATACCTCATTCTACATCCTTGAGAGGCGTTTGCCACGTTATTACGACCACAGCACCAGGCACTCTACTGCGCACGTACCTTGACGGCCCCAGGTTGCTATGCTATAAAATGCCACAAACCAATAGCAACCATGCGTAGAAGGAAGACCCAGTAGGCAGGTGCAAAGCCGCACAGAGAAGGGGTGTATGCTGCGAACCCCCAGGCGGCACATGCCGAATTACACCTTCCCGAGCATCAGGGTCGCGCCCGTTACAGCGCGTGGTCAGACCTGTAGCAAGTAAGACAGGCCCCCTGACCGGCAAGGCGCACGCCGCGAGGCGCACGCAAAGCACGGTGGTACCACGAAGCAAAGCTCTCGTCCGTCGCACGACGAAGGGCTTTTTTATTTTGGATTTTAGGTTTTGGATTTTGGATTGCTCCGAATTCCGGCCTAATCCAAAATCTAAAATCCAAAATCCAAAATGGTGAAGTGGAGGAACACATGGACGAGCCACAGGTGACGCGGACGACGGAGATGAGGAGCGAGTTGCGGGAGACGCGGCGGGAGATTGAGGCCGAGGCTATTGCTGCCGGGCAGGAGGCGGATGCGGACCTGGAGGCGGAGGCTACGGTGCGCTCGGAGTTGCACGACGAGGAGGCAGACCGCTGGGGCGGCGATATCAACACCGACGACGCGGCAATCGAGGCGGTGTTGAGCCGGGCGGTGGTGGACGTGATCGTCAGGGACGAGTTGCGCGAGAAGCTGAAGTCGGGGCGCAAGCTCCGCATCAAGCTAGGTATCGACCCCACCGGGCCGATGCTGCACCTGGGGCGTAGCGTGCCCCTGCTCAAGCTGCGCCAGTTCCAGGAGATGGGGCACCAGATCGTGCTCATCATCGGTGACTTCACCGCTATCGTGGGCGATGCCTCCGACAAGGACGCCCAGCGCGTGATGCTCTCCCGCGAGCAAATCGAGGCGAACATGGAGACCTACACGCAGCAGGTGGGGCACATACTCGACCTGGACAAGGTGGAGTTCCGCTACAACTCGCAGTGGTTGCAGCCGCTAAACTTCAACGACGTGATACGTCTCGCCGCCAAGTTCACGGTGGCGCAGATGATCCAGCGCGAGAACTTCTCCGACCGCTGGGACGCGGGCAAGCCAATCGGCCTGCACGAGATCATGTACCCGCTGATGCAGGGCTTCGACTCGGTAGCCATCAACGCCGACATGGAATTGGGCGGCACCGACCAGCTATTCAACCTCATGGCGGGCCGCGCCTTGCAGGAGGACTACGGCCAGGTACCCCAGTCGGTCATGACGATCAACATGATCCCCGGCACGGATGGCCGCAAGATGTCCACCTCCTGGGGCAACACGATCTTCATGCTGGACGACCCCACCAACCAGTTCGGCAAGATCATGTCGGCGGGCGACGAGGTGATTACGCTCTACATGGAGTCGTGCACGCTCATGCCCATTGAGGAGGTGCGGCAGATCGAGTTCGCGATGACGGCGGGCAACCTCAACCCCATCAACGCCAAGAAGCGGCTCGCCCGGGAAATCGTGAAGATGTACCACGGGGAGGCCGCCGCGAACGAGGCCCAGCACGCCTTCGAGCAGCAGTTCCAGAACCGCGACGTGCCCACGCAGATACCCATAGTGCCCATCGAGAAGGCGCTTGGCGACAAAGGCGACGAGAAGGGCGAAATCGGCATCCTGGACCTGCTGATAAATACCGGCCTCGCCCCCAACCGCAAGCAGGCCCAGCGCCTGGTCGAGCAGGGCGGTGTGCGTGTCAACGAGGAACGCACCACCGACCGCGAGCACCGCGTGCAGCCGGAGGACGGCATGATAGTGAAGGCGGGTCGCGGCTACGTCAAAATCGAAGCGTGATAGCTAAACGCCAAGACGCCAAGACGCGGAGAACCCGCCAAGGTTAAGGATTGTTATTCAAGCAAGAGGGGCAGGGTAGGTGATATAGTACCCCGCACCTCTTTGTACTCTCTAAACCTCTATACTCTTGGCGTGGTTCTTGGCGTCTCTGCGTCTTGGCGTTTAGCGTCTCCAACCTATTCCTCGAAGCAACTGAGCACGGCATCCCAGGCGACTTCGGAGGCGAGCACGCCCAGGGCCACGTCATTGAGGTTGGGGTTGTCCACCTCGTTGGTGGTGACGGCCCATAGCACGTCGCCGTCGTAGAGGGTGTGGAAGGGCTGGATGGCCTGGCTCATTGAGCTATGCACCGTGCGGGCAAGCTGGCGCAGCGACCAAGTCAGGCCCCGGTCCATGTTCAGCCTCTGGTTGGTCACCAGCACGGTGAGCGTGGTGTTGCCCTCCGGTGGTGGCTCTACTCGCTCCGCTTCAGCCAGCTTCTTCGCCAGGCCCTCCCTAAAGTGGTAGCGCTGCCTCGTCTCCGGGTCGAGGTGCCCGCGTACCACCTGCCCTTGCCGGTCCACGATGGCCCCCACCGCGTTCACCACGGTAAACACTGCCACCTTGGTCGTCCCCACCTGCCGAAACGAGCCGCCCTGCCCGCCGCCCTCCCGGATCTCGAAGCCCAGCCCCTTGCCCACGGTGGCCGAAGCCCCGGCACCACACGCACCGAGTGGGAAGACGCCACTCTCTGCCGCCCGCAGCGCCACCCGCCCCAGCGCCTTGTCGGGGTAGATTGAGTTGGCCCTGGGGCCGTAGTCGAAGATGATGCCCGCCGACACTAGCGGTATGTCTCCCCACTGCGTCGAATAGTCGCGCTGGGCGAATAGTTCGGCGGTGACCCCCGTAGCCGCCTCGATGCCCAGTAGAGAGCCTCCCGCCACGCAGATAGCGCCCACCCGGTCGCGCTCCTCGGTGAGCAGGGTGCCATGCGATCCGCCCCGCACGTCCACGGCCGCCTGCGCCAGTTGCGGAAAGTGGAACACCGTGCAGCCAGTCGGTCCTTCATCATATTGCGCCACGCCAATGCGCAGGGCCGGAAAGTCGAATATCAGCCTGGGGCTGTCGAACGTGGTCTTGATCGTAAGCTGAACATTATCGTTTGATATGGGCAGCGTGTCAGCCATGCTTAGCTCAGACCTGCAAGGATGTCGTCTTCCTGCTCAGGGGCGTCCACCCGGCTGCGCACCAGGCTATATACCTCCTCACCGAAGGCTACCAGGGCGATATCCTCCGGCATGTTCGTGAAGAGGCCGTTGGGGTCGAACTGCGTCCGGTGGACGAGGGTGGCGGCGTGCTTCTGCGGCCAGGCAGCTTTTACGTCGATGCGGGTGGTGATGGGAGGGGGCACGTACTTGGGCGGCTTGCCCTCTTCCTCGGCCTTCTCCTGCTCCACCTGCTGCTCGATTACGCCTTCCTCGGTGGTCTGGTGCTCCGGGTCTTCGTCCTTCTGCTGCTCCTGCTCCTCGCGGTCCCAGGGCCACTTCAGGCCGCGCTCAATGTACATTTCCCTGGCGCGCTTCCAGTTCTCCTCCGGCCACGAGCAGTAGTAGAGCTTGAGCGGCTGCCACGGCTCCCCCAGGTCGGGCTGGTAGGAGTGGTCTCCCGCCCTGTCGTAGGCCGCAAGGGTGATTACGTTGCACGCCTTGTGGTCGGGGTGCCCGTACGCGCCGAAGTCGTCGTAGGTGATGAGCACCTGGGGCTTATACTTGCGCACCAGGCCCACCAGGCGAGCAGTAGCCTCTTCGCGGTCGGCCATGTTGAAGCTGGCGGGGTGACTGTTCGGCTCGGTGCCGTCCATGCCGGAGTCGCGGTAGCCTAGCGGCTCGAAGTCGCTGATTTCCAGCAGGTCTACCGCTTTGCGCAGCTCTCCCATGCGTATCTCACCCAGGCGCGGGCGGGCCTCATCGGGGTCGAGGTCGGGGTCGTGTATCTCGCCTTCTTCGCCGCCGGTGGCTGTGACCAGCACCGTCCGTACGCCTCGTTGGCGGTACAGAACGAGCGTGCCGCCGGTAAAGACTACCTCATCGTCGGGGTGGGCGTGGACCGTCATGATTGTGAGTGGCTGCTGTTCGGGCACTTGTATGTACTCCTTATGTTGGTGATGGGTTTCTTATACCGAACTGTTATAAAACAAGGGGTACAACGCTATGCGCCGCACCCCTCTCGATTTGATTGGTAATCGTAACAACTTTACTTACCAATTGCCTGCACAGCAATGTCAGGAGGGTATATTGCCACAGACGAACCAGGATATGTTATATCTCGCGTGACTATGCCCTCGAGGTCTGCTAGCTGTGCACAGGCTAACTGTAGAGCATCTTCATAATCGCTAGCTGCCATGTTCAAGGCTAATTAGAGGGCTGAACGATCAACAGGACATATCTCAAACGTGCACAGGCAGACCTTCACAGCAGCGTTAGCCTTGTCTGCTCCAACTAGCTTACGAGCTATATAGAATATGTTAGTGAGCGTTGTGGCGGTTACATAGCCCGTCAAGCGGCCTTCATCAACGGCCTGCCACAACTGCTTGGAGTGCTCAACGAAGGGCTTTCGGTCTAACAACACGTCAAGCACGATGTTGGTATCAAACAACAGACGCACTAGCCGTACTTTTCCGTCTTGTACTCGTCAAGCGAGGTTTGTACTTGCTCGTCGGATGGCACGGAACCGTCTGTGCTCAGCAGACCGAGAGCAGTATCCAAAGTTCTAACGCGTTGGGCAGGCGCACCTTCGGGGTGGGCGATAGTATCTATCAGGTCATGCACCAGGGCAGTGCGCCGCTCTACCGACCACTGGAGAACTGTGGCGCGAACGGAGTCATATTCTGCATCAGAATGGTGTGCACTGATTCTCATATCTGCCTGGCCCACTGATACTGTCTCCTTAATGTTACAGTAGTCATATCGTAACAGAGCTTAATATCGGCGTCAATGCTGGGCAAAACGAGCAAGAGGCTACAGAAGCAACCATGCCACAAACCTCATCCACAATCCAGGCCGACTTCGACCGCATCGCCCCCCTCACGGCCACGCGCAGGTGGGACAACAACAGCTACTACCACGGCTACCTGCTAAAGCACCTCCCCAGTCGCTGCCGGGAGGCCCTCGACGTCGGAAGCGGCACCGGCGACTTCGCCCGCAGCTTGGCCCGGCGCTCACAGCGTGTGCTCGGCCTCGACCTGTCGCCACAGATGGTGCGTATCGCCACAGCCATGTCAAAGCGGTACCCTAATGTGGAGTACCGGGTGGCTGACGTCATGCAGTTGGACCTGCCGGGCGAGCACTACGATTGCATAGCTTCAATAGCCACGCTGCACCACATGCCGATGGATGCCATACTGCGCAAGATGAAGGCGGCGTTACGTCCCGGCGGTACGCTGCTGGTGCTCGACCTGTACGAGGGCCAGGGTTGGGTGGATACTCTGGCGAGCAAGGTGGCCGTGCCTTACAGCGCGGCGTTGCGGCTAATCAAGCTGCGACGGTTGAGCGAGCCGCCGGAGGTCCGCCAGGCGTGGGAGGAGCATGGTAAGAGCGACAAGTACCTCACCCTGCGGGAGGTGCGCCGCCTGTGCGCGGAGATACTGCCTGGGGCGAAGGTGAAGAGGCACCTACTGTGGAGATACTCAATCGTGTGGAGGAAGGTAGAAAGCTAAGGCTCTTCGTCTTCCTCATACCAATACTGAGGCGGGGACTCCCCTTGCCTCTCAACCACCCGTGGATAGGTGCCGCGTCCTGCTTTTTCTTTGACGCCATCCACTGTCACCAGGAAGACGTGATCTTCACCGAAATCGAAGAGGTAAAGGAACGAGTGCCCAGGCACTAGCCCGAGTTCACCGATTACGGTATTGATAACCGTCAATGGCCCTTTATCCTTCCCCTCCACATTTTCACTAACCCCTTCGTCTTCCACACGTCCGAGCGATACACCAAACCCGGTAAGTATCTCTTTGACTCTGTCGTCTGCTTCTTCGGGGTCACCTGCAAGTTCGATTGGCAAAACAAAGAAGGGGAACTCACCGTCACGCTCGACCAACGCTGGGTGTGGAATCTCATAACGCGCATCATGTACTACTCCGTTCATATAGAAAGAGTAGAGGTGGTCGTCATTCCACTTGAACGCCCACTGAATCGCGAGGTGCAGGTCTTCCATAGTGTGGTACGAGCGTACCTCTATTTTCCTGTGCACACCCTTGAGCCAGACAGGAGAGACCTTGAAGACGTAAATGCCATCGGGATTGTCCAATGGCACTGCGAGGTCGGCATCACGCAGCACACGTCGCGCTTCATAACGAGGAAGGAAGTTGGGATCGGCAGTAGCTACATCGTAGATATGCGCTTGAACAGGGTCGGGTATGGGTCTCTCCGCTTTCAGGTAAGCAGCACCCAGATAGAGCATAGCCTGTGCGCGCACCGCGGGGTCTGTATGCCGGGTGAGTGACAGGAGGGTATCATACACCACCGGAAGATTGTGCTTGATGGCAACAAAGGCTATGGCAGCCATCGCGTAGGTCTTGCGCTTCGTCCCGAACTGGTCGCGTGGCGGGGCAAGCTCCAGCATATCCAGCCAGAACGGCAGCGCTGAAGGGTCGGCAGTACCGCCTATGAGATGAAGCAACCCCTCTTGAGTGCTGTTCTTGCCGCTACCTTTACTTGCAGCCAGCCTCCGGTAGAGTCCCTGGGCGCGAGGCACATCGTCCGGGGATAGCGGTATGGGAGGCATGTACGGGTAAGCTGCAATTCCCGATTTGTAGAAATCAAGCTTCCGGGGCGGTGGAGGTGGATTGTCCAACAGCCCCTCCAACTCGTCCAGGCGCATGCTAATTTCAGACGAATGCTCTCTGTAGAGCCAATCTTCCTCCCGGCGCTCTCCTACCAACCATCCTTCCAATGGGTCATCTGATTTCATAGCAGCACCTCGTTAGCTATGAACAACTCCGCTAGAACTTGGCCGCGACCCCCTGTTCCGCCAGCGCTTCCCTCACGATGCCCATGATACGTTCCAGGTCTTCCGCCGACTCGGTGGACTCGAAGCGGTAGGTGATGGAAGGCTCGGTGTTAGAGGCGCGCACCAGCGCCCAGCCGGTGGGGAAGACCACCCGCACGCCGTCGGTGGTGATGACCGTGTACTCGCCGCTGAACCGCTCGCGCAGCTTGTCTATCACCCCGAACTTCACTTCCTCGCCCACGTCCATGCGGCCTTCGGAGGTGTTGAAGTACTTGGGCACGTCGGCAAAGCGGTCCGAAATGGGGGCGGGACCGTCACCTAACGCCTCCAACAGCTTGGCACCCGCGTAGATGCCGTCGTCGAAGTCGATAACGGGGTCGTCGAAGAACATGTGGCCTGAGAACTCGCCCGCGAATGGAGCGCCGGTTTCGAGGCGCTTGGCGAACACGTTGGTGTAGCCGGTGCGCCACATGATGGGGTCTCCACCATTCCTGGCGATGTCCTCTTGCAGGGCCAGGGAGCACTTCACGTCGAAGATGATGGGACTGTTGGGCTTGCGCTGCAACGCCGCGCGCGAGTAGAGGATCATGTACATGTCGGGCCACACTATCGCGCCGTCGTTGCCGATGACGCCCAAGCGGTCGCCGTCTCCGTCTATGCCGATGCCGACATCCGCGCCCTGCTTCTTCACCTCGGCAATCAGGTCCACCACGTTCTCTTCCTTGAGCGGGTTCGGCAGGTGGTTGGGGAAGTTGCCGTCCGGCTCTAGGTAGATGCCGCTCACGTCGCAACCGAGCGCGGTATAGACTTCCATCGCGGTGGGGCCGGTCGCACCGTTGCCGGGGTCAATTACCACTTTGAGGGGCCTGTTCACCTTGACCGTCTCGACTACGTACTTCACGTACTCCGGCTGCGTCGGCTGTGCCGTGAGAGAACCGTCTCCCTCGTGGAACTGCCCGGCCTGGATGATGCGCAGAAGCTCCTGGATGTCGGCGGAGGTAAGGGGGGCGTTGAGGCCCTCGCCTGTGCGCTTGCGCAGCTTGAGGCCGTTGTACTCGGCGGGGTTGTGCGAGGCGGTCACTTCGGCCCCTCCGTCGGTGTCGAGGAACTTCACCGAGAAATAGAGCACCGGAGTAGCCACCATGCCTACGTCCACCACATCCACGCCCGAGTCCGCCATGCCGCGCATGAGGGCCTGCTGGAACCTCTCCGACGACAGCCGCACGTCGCGCCCGCACGCCACCCGCATCCGCTCTCCGCTCACGGGGGTGACACCCTCTTGCGCGTACAGAAAAGTGCCATAAGCGCGGCCAAGCTGGTAATAAACGTCGTCGTTGAGGTCCTGGTCTACGATGCCGCGAATGTCGTACTCGCGAAAGATATGGGCCGGTACGCTGCCGTTACTCTGGTCAGCCATTGGTACGTATACCTCCTAGTACACCTGAAATTGGGACAATTGCGACCCCATTGTACCCCAAATGCCACTTTGGGAGTAGCTTGCCACGAGAGGACGAAAACGCCAAGACGCCAAGACGCCAAGGACGCGCCAAGTAGCTTAAGGTTTAGAGAGTAGAAAAAGGGCCTGGGCGCGTAGTGTCATACCCCAGGCGTTCTTGTACTTTCCCACAGTCCTTAATCTTGGCGTGGTCCTTGGCGTCTTGGCGTTTTCGTCTCTATTATGGTCGGACGACGGTGAGGTGCGCGGGTTCGGCGTACCATGAGGCGAGGCGGCCTTCAGCGACGGTGAATAGGTAGAGGGGCACGGTGGCTACCAGGCTGCCTTTGCGGGTGATGTGCAGGGTGGCGCGGAAGTCGCCCTGGTTCGGCGGCCCTTGCCAGGCGAACGCCTCCACACCGGCACCATCGCGGGTGGCCGTGACCGTCTTGAGGAGGGGGTCGAGGCGCAGGTTATAGTCATGGTCCTGGCCGTCAGCGGGTATCACCACCGACCAGTAGCCGAAGTGCCCCTCCGGGTGCGTGCCCCACGGCTCCGAATAAACGTCAAGCGTGGCCGCGAACTCGTCGCCACCCTGCGGAGTCACCACGCGCATCCGCACGTCAAGGAAATCGCCGTCGCGGGAAGTGGTAACCTCTATCGGCACGGGAACCGGCTCGGTGGGTGGGAGCAGGAAGGCATCCGGCCCCTCGGTCGATGCACCGGCAGCCTCCAGCAGGTCCACCTTGAGAAGCGTGGCATCGCCCGAGCGCTGCTCCAACGTCAGCTCCCTGGGCGCGTTGAACCCACGGGTAGAAAGCCTGGAGATACCGACCGGCAGCGTGACGCTCACCACCTTGCTGCTGCCCAGTTGCACGTCTATACGGGCGGGCGCGAACGAGAGGAAAGTCATGTTTAGCACCACGCCCCCCTGCGGTGCGTCCCGGTTGGGGCTGTCCCCGAAATTCACCCCAACCCTGCTCACGCCCATGCGCAGGTTGTCGAGGTCGGTGTTGGGAGCGTTACGCTGGGTGAGGTCGTATATCTTGATAATGCCGGGCGGGCTTTGCAGGTAGCGCACCGACTCGGTCTTTGGTATCTCCTGCATGTACTCGAAGCCGAACGGGATGTCCTCGTCGCCTTCCAGGTTGGGCGTCAGTACGTAGTCGGGTTGCGTGCCGAAGGGCAGCGAGCCGATGTGCCGGTGCCCGATGTTGATGTTGCCGCCCATGTGGTCCTGGGGCACGCCGAACAGGTTGAGCGCGTAGGCCAGCACCTCGAAGCCGGGCATGCTGCCGCTCTTGGCCTCGCCCACCCAAATGTAGGCGTCCCTCGCCAGCACGTCCTCCGCTATCTTCCGCAGCCAGGGGTCCGCCGCGACCGCGTACACGTAGTTGTCGCCCGCCTGGTTGACCATCTTGAGTTGGGGCGTAGCGTCGAGCCGCTGCTTGAGGCCTGCCTGCTGGTCCGCTGGGTACTGCCACAGGTGCACCACCACGTGCCGCACCTCAAGCCCTTGCAGCATCGAGACGGTGCGCGCGTCGGGGAACGAGTCGAGCGCCAGCTTGAGTTGCATGGTGCCGGGGGGCACGAAGCTGCTCCAACCGTTCACTAGCGGCTGCCAGTGCTTGGTCCCGAAGAAGGTATACCAGACGTCCGGCTGGTCCGCGCTCATCGGCAATTCGAGCACAGGCCCGGCGTTTTCCGGCTGCGCCAGCCACCCGTAAGGCTCTATCGTCTTAAGCTGCGCCGCCACGTCTCGCCTGTTGTCCGTATCCAGCGGGTTGATGAACTCCAGGAGCACCAGGAAGGTGAGCACCCCGGCGACTACAAGACCCGTGCGGCGATTATGCTTGACCACCACCTCCACCACTTGCGGCTCGATAGGCTGTAGCTTTTGCGTGCCGAGCACAATCGCGCCGAGGTTGTCTTCAAGCACCGAAGGTGACTGCGGCTGCTCGACCTTTTCGGTGCGGCGCAGCAACTGCAATATGCGGGCGACACCGTACCCCGCCAGCACGTACAGGGCGAAGTCCACCAGCACGGCGAAGCGCACCGGCACCCGCAGCGCCTTGAAGCCGGGCACCCAGTCGTATAGCAGGGCGTAGGGCAGCGGCACTTCCCTGGAGGTGCCCGGCAGGTTGTGGCTCAGGCCGAAGGTGAGCACGAAGGCAATCAGGCCGAGGATGGGGTAAAACCAACGCTCGCGCCCGCGCCCCAACAGTATGCCCACCAGGGCCAGCACCGAGGCGGTTATGCCGGGGAAAAGCTGCCGCTCACCGACCTGCGATACCCAAGAGGGCGCGAGCACCTGCCCGTAGAGCCAGTTGCTCGACAGCACGTTGCGGTAGTAGCTCCAGCTAGCGCCCCAGTTCTGTACCTCGTAGGTGGTGCGCGCGAAGCCGAGGTCCTGGTTCAGTTGCAGGTAGGGCCAGAACACGGGGCCGAGTACCAGCACGACAATGAGCACGCCGATGAAAGCCCCCAGGCCCACCGGCCCCCACTTCACGTCGGCCACCTTTATCGCCTCGCGGAACTCCACGATGCCCCACCAGACCATGTATATGAGCACCGCGATTGCCAGGAAGTAGGTGTAGTAGACGCTGGAGAGGCCCATCATCACGAAGCCGAGTGCCGCCAGGATGAGCCAGAAGGTGGCACGGGGGTGCTGCACAATCGACTTCTGCTGGATAGCGCCGTAGCGGGAGGTCCAGTGCCCGTAGTCGAGCACGCCGAGGCCCCGCCGGAGCGCCCACAGCGTGAAGGGGAACCACTGCGTCGATAGCATGTGCAGGTGGCCCATCTGCATGAAGCGGAAGGGGCAGAATGCGAACGCCACGCCCGCGAGCACGCCGGCCAGTCTGCTCCCTGTGAGGTCGCGCACCAGCAAGTAGGTGAACAGACCGGTCAGCACGAAGGTGAGCAGGAGGTAGAAGTTGGAGGCCAGCGCGGGGTTGCCGGTGAGCAGCAAGATGGGCAGCGTAAGCAGCGTCTCGCCCAGCAGGTTCTCGGAGAAAGCTAGGGAATGTCGATAGGGATAGAAGAAAGGCGCTTCAAACAGGCCGCCGGGGTTGGTGGTGAGGGCGTGGGCGTTCCACTGCAACGTGGTCATCTGCACGATCACGTCCCCGAACGGGTTGATCGCCTGCCCCATGTGCAGCGTCCAGGGCCATGTCATCACGACCGTCAGCAGGACAAACAGCACGGTGACCAGTAGAGGCTCCACACCGGGCTTCGCCAGCCAGGTCGACCACTGCAATGGGATGACTCGGCGGCGAGCCTGCACCTGCTCTTGCTCCGGCACTTGCTCGCCCACGGCCACACCCGCGCTGTCTACAGCACTACTCGCCATTTGCCACCCACATACAACGCACCCCAATGTGCACAGGGCCACCTCACAGCATAAGAGCGCACCACGCCCAGGTATCTACGACGCTTCTACCCCATATATAACGCAAATCCGCCCCCTATGGGACGGTACTTCTCAGCCAATTCAGTGCCGAGTTCTGAGTACCGAGTTCCGAGTTCTGAGTTCCGAGTGTATAATCTTCTACTCGGCACTCGGCACTCGGCACTCGGTACTCGGAACTCGGTACTCAGAACTCGGCACTCTCCAGGTCGTTCGGCCCTGCCTCGTCTTCCAGGTTCACGGCTATAAGGTAGCCGCGGGCGCGCTCGGTGAGAGGGTAGCGGGCCACAAGCTCCCAGAAGCGGGGCGAGTGGTTGGCCTCCACCAGGTGCGCCAGTTCGTGCATGATAACGTAATCGAGCACCCACAGAGGCATATGCCCAATGCGGTCCGAGATGCGTATCCTCGCCATGGAAGGCGTGCAAGAACCGTACCGTTTTTCCTGGTTGCTCACCCACTTGATCTCGTTGATGCGCAGCTTGCCGCCGAAGTGTGCCTTGTTCAATTCCGCCGCCCGCTTCTTGAGGTCGGGCAGTTGCTCGCGCTTCTGCTTGCGCTGGGCCTTGAGCACGCGGGGCAGCAGCTTATCGACAAGCTCGCGCTCTTCCTCCAGCGATATCTCGGCGGGCACGCGCACCACCAGCTTGCCGTCCACCAGGCGCGCGGAGGCGGTCTTGACGCGGTTGTGCGAGCGGATGATCTCTACGGGTATCTCTTCGGGCATGGTGGAGATGGGTTGCCGGGTGAATGCGTAACCAGTATACGCCAAACAATTCGAGTGCACCAACTAGAGTGGGCCCCCTGCTTTCCACCCAGGTATGGGAAACAAACTAGAGGAGGGATTCCAATTACGCGCTCTTCATAGTGTGTAGCTACTTGCTCGCCTCGTCAGGTCTGGCTTCGGCGCGAACGGCGTTAATAGCATCTGCAATGTCGCGCTCCGCTGACTCTTCAGTAACCAGTAAGAACTCTCTCAGTCTCTCGGCCACCCACCCCGGCTTCTCCTCCGGCACCCAGTGACCGCTCTCCTCGTTGCGTTCCACGCGGATGCCGGGTACCCACTCGTCCAGCCCCTCGGTAAGCCCCGGCACCAGGGCGAAGTCCTTCATGCCCCACAGCAGCATGGTGGGCGCTTCAATTATCTTATCGTCCTGCGACACCAGGCCCACCACCTCACGCGCGGCCGCCCGGTAGTAGTTAATCATGGCCGTGGCCGCGCCGGGCTGTGAGATGTTGTTCTGGTACACGTCCAGCGCCTCGTCCGAGAAAGCACCGGGCACCGCCGCGCTCGACGGCAGTGAGCCGCGTATCATGAGGCGCATCATGGCCTCAGGCATGACGGGCAGTTGGAACAGGAAGACGTAGTAGCTGCGCAGCAACTGTTCTAGCTTAAGCGCCTCCCGTCGGTACGCCACGGGGTGCGGGGCGTTTATCACCACCAGCCTGTCCACTCGCTCCCGGTAGTTCATCCCCAGGTGCCAGGCTATAACTCCTCCCCAGTCATGCCCCACTATGTGCGCCCGCTCCTCGCCCAGCGCCTCCACCAGTGCCGCTATGTCCCGCGCTATCACATCGGTGCGGTAGGCGCGCACGCCCGTGGGCTTGTCGCTCATGTTATAGCCGCGCATGTCCACGGCGACAACGTGGAACTGCTCGGCCAACCTCGGCATGACGTAGCGCCACTGGTACCAGCACTGCGGAAAGCCATGCAACAGTATCACCAGCGGCCCGCTGCCCATCTCGGCGTAGTGCAGGCGCACCCCGTTAGCCTCGGCAAAGCCATGCCGCCACGGCCCCATGTACTGTACGTCGTGCGCCCTGGCTTCCAACTCCGAGTCGGGCGGCGCAAAAGCTACCCGTTTCGCGAAAATACCCAGCCCCACCCCGGCAGCCGCACCCAACACCAAACCTCTAACCCTGGACCGTTTAGCCATAACTCTGTCACGTCCTTCTACGATAGTGCTTCACCCAATCCTACGCTGTCCATGTCGATACAGATTATTCACCGCAGAGACGCAGAGAGCACGGAGGATACGCAGAGTTAGTGAAGGTGTGTAGGAAGAAGCGGCTGGCACCTATGCCCCGTTACTGAGGACCAAAGCCCCTTCTGTCATCCTGAGCGTAGCGAAGGATCTCAAGAAGGTAGTCTGGCGATGCCGTTGAACATTACAGCCTACAGTGCTGGTGGTTCAGCACAGCGGCAAGAGTAGCATTTGAGATCCTTCGCTGCGCTCAGGATGACAGGGGGAATAGTATACTGAGCATCCAAGTGGCGTCACCAACCCTCTACTCTTCTCTGCGTAAACTCTGCGCTCTCTGCGTCTCTGCGGTGAGTAATCTATTCCTCATCATCGCCAACTGGCACGCGAACCAGGATTTTGCCGCCTTGCACCTTCGTCTCGTAGACGTTCAGGTCCACCTTGGCCGGACCTTGCGTGACCTTGCCCGTGCGGACGTCGAAGCAGGACTGGTGCCAGGGGCACTGCACCTCGTGTCCGTTGAAGTTGCCTTCCGAGAGGGGGCCGAAGCGGTGGGTGCAGAACTCCTGGAAGGCGTAAGTCTTACCTTCTATCCTGGTAACTGCCATGACCATCCGGTCCACCTGCACGCGCAGAGTCTCCCCTTCCCCTAGAGCACCTTCATTCGCCACCGCCACGAACCCATCCGCCCCGGCGCGGGACGACAGCACCTTTACCGTCTGTTGCGGTACGTCGGTCTTCCGCAGGTGGCGGCCCACCCCTACACCCTCGTCGTACACCAGTTGCCCACCCAGGTAGCCCGACACGCTGAGGATACCTACTCCCACCAGCGACAGCACAAAGGGCAACAGAGGCGTGCTGTCCCCGCCCAGGTCGCCGTTGCGCAGGTTCAGGTTGAGCGCGTACAGCACCAGCATTACCAGGTTGAGGTTCATGTGCAGGGTGGCGTTACGCTTGCCTGGGTGGTCCGCCCTGATGTCGAGGTAATCAGCTAGCCCTGTAATAGCGGCGAGCACACCCATCACCACACCCAGGGCCATCGTATAGAAGGCCGCCACCATAAGCGGGTTGCCCCTGTTGCCGAAGATATCAGGTCCGTCAATCAGCGCGCTCCTACCGTAGCCGAAGAGGGTAGCAACATCCAACAGCAGGCTGAGGACGAATAGGGCTATCGGGAAGTGGTTGAGGATGGGGTGCAGAGGGTGGCCTAAGGGCCTGCCCTGTAACAGGTGCTTTATCATCCGGCCCCTTCCTCCTTCCGCGGCACCCGCGCCCCACCACGTTCGGCCACCCTGCGCCATTTGCCCTTGGACAACCGAGCAATGCCGATGCCGTAATGATAGACCATCCTGCCGCCCAGGTAGCCCGACACGAACAATATGAGCGTGCCCACCACCGACAGCCCCAGCGGCAAGGCACCCACCGAGGCAGTAGTAGAAACGTCGCCCCACCTCAGCAGCAGGTTGAAACCCCATAAGAGCGTAGCGGTGAGGTTCAGCGCCATATGGTAGACGCCGAGCCGCCACGCAGGCTTCTCACGCTTGATGTCCATCCAATCGGCTAACCCGGTGGGTATCGCCGCCAGCGCCGACACCCAACCAAACAGCGCCATGTAGAAGGCCGCCTGCACCAGCGTGTTATCGTTGCGCAGGTTAGCCAGCAAGTCAAACAGGAGCGAGGCCGGCCAGAGCGCCGTAGGTATATGCACGATAATAGGGTGCAAAGGGTGCTTCAGCCACTTGCCCTGTAGGAAGTCCTTCATGTACGCCTCCCGGCGGAGTGGTTAGTGGTTAGTGGTTAGTGATTAGCACGGAGCCTCTATCCACTAACCACTAACCACTAACCACTAATAATCCTCATCTTCAGCGCGTCGATGTCCTGGCGCAGGCGGGCGATTTCGCGGGCCGAGATGTTCTGGTGGATGGGGTCGCCGTCGGCCATGCGGTGCTTGCGGAAGGCCAGCTCGGTCGCCAGGTCGAAGAACTTGCCAAGCTGCCGCCAGCGTTTGAAGCCCATAGAGAAGAGCACCGTCCAGCGGGCGCTCCAACGCCTGCGGCCCGACATGAGCGTCTCGTACTCGTCGGGGGTGAAGCGCCCCAGGGCCACCTCTTCGCGCAGGGTGTCGCGAATGACGCGGCTCTCCCGCACGCCCGATACAATCGCCAGCACCAGGACGAGCAGGATACCGGCGTAATCGCTCACCAACGTCGCCAGGCACGCGCCCAGCACCAACTCTGCGGTTTGCTCGTTCTCGCCCACGATGCCGACGTAGGAGGTGAGGCCGTTGTGCAGGGCGTGGAACGTGATGGCAGCCAGCAGGCCCAGCACCGGCACCAGCCCCTTCAGCCAGCCCGGTTTCAGCGATCTCGCCAGCCCCAGCGCCGCCCCCATTAACGCGGTGAACATGCTGTGGTTCAGGCCGAACACCCCGGCGCGCAATATCCAGAGTGTGAACATCGCCCCCAGGTCGGCCCCGCCCCCCTCGAAGGCAATCGACTGCAAGTAGAGCACGTTCTCCACCATCGCGAAGCCCAGGCCGACCATCGCGCCGTACACGATGCCGTCCAGCACGTTGTCGAACTCGCGGCGGTAGGCGAAGAAGAGCACCACCAGGATGATCGCCTTCACCGATTCTTCTACCGCGGGGGCGACCAGGCTGACCTCGGCAAACTCGCGCCCGGCCTCGTCGAGAATCAGCGTCTGCATCGGTATGCCCACCCCAACTTCCAGCGCGATAGCCAGTATCACGGCGGGCACGGCTCCCCACAGGAAAGCCACTACCAGCAGAGGCAGCGGCTCCTTCTCATAGCGGTCGAGCCACCACACGACCAGCGCGTAGATGAGCGTCGGTATGAGCGCGAGCACGGCGGCAATAGCGATAACGATAAAGAAATCCATAGAGATGCGTGGCCCTCAGATGGTAGTAAGTCGGGTATGGCAGATTGTACACTGAGGCTTGTGGGCGTGCAAGGCGGAAGGGTGGACGATAGGAGACGGGACCCCAAAGACGCCAAGGGCGCCAAGAGGATGGGGGTTAAGAAGAACGTGGGGCACGATGCATCGTGCCCCACGTCTCTGCTCCTTGCTAGCATGTATCATGGCTGCCGCTACGATCTAAGTGTTCAGGGGTAGCAAAGGGGTGCGTCTTCTGTAGTGAACTCTGCGCTGAGAGGACCTTTTTGATTGAGAACTACAAGTCGGAAGTGGTAAGTATCCATGTCCGGCACCGACTTGGTAATCTTGTGTTGCACGTTCACCGTCTGTCCCGGCGCAATATTGATGTTTGGGATTGGGTCCCACGAAGCCATGCCTGACTCTCGAGAGGCGCTGTTGCTTACGTCAAACGCAAAGATCGTTTGTATTGTCTCCGCACTGGGGCACCTGGAAGTAACCGCAAAGTCGGCTGTTATTTCGCCAGTGTTACCGGATACAGTACACTTGCTGCTGCCCACAGCCGTGAAATCTAAACAAGGCTGTCCACTGTAGATGGTGATGGGCGTGGGAGTGTCACCAGATAGGGGACCAGGCGCGCTGGACGTACTTGTGCCCGGCACCGTGGGTTGAGTCCGGAAGAAAACGTAGATTCCCACTGCAATAACCAGGAACAGCAGCGGACCACCAATTGCAACAACGTACTTCATTGTGAAACTACCTCGCGAACTAGGACAATAGAGCAATTAGCGGTGCGCGATAGGTGCTTCCGCCAGGAGGAAGCACGCAAACTTTGCCAGCACTACTAGTGTAGTAGTGCTGGCCGCACAGTTCAATAGCAGAAAAGTCCTGGCAGCGGCATGCCTTAAGACATCGTGCCGGGCACACCATCTTGAGCAAGCAAGGTGTGGCTTCCAATGCCCTATGCCTGTTTGGGCACCTCTGAGCCTTGTTGGTCGCCAGTTCTCCTACGCCACACCGGCACTTTGCGTAGCTGCACCACCAGCATCCCCACCGCCACCATCACCATGCCCCCAATCTTCTGCGCGGTCAACTCTTCGCCCAGGAAGAGCCAGGCAAGCAGGGCTATCTGCACCAGCATGGTGCTGTTGATGATGCTAGACTCGACGGCGGAGAGGGTGCGTAGCGTGTGGTTCCACAGGGGGAAGGCGAACGCGGTGTTCACCACGGCCAGCCACCCCACCAGCATCCAGCCGTCGGGGCTTATCGTGGGCACGCCCTGCACCGACACGCCGAACAGCAGCAGCGCCACCGATCCCACGCCCATGCTCGCCACTGTAACGGCTACGGGGTGCAACTTATGCTCGCGGTTTACCTGCCTGCCCAACACGGCTGAGACAGCATTCGTCAACACGCCCACGATTACTATGCCGATGCCGAACGCCTCATTGCTCAGCACCGACATGGGAAAGAAGTAGAACAGCGTGCCCGCCAGGTACAGCACGATGCCCGCCCACTGCATGCGGGTGGGCCGCTCCGACAGCATAAGGATGCCCAGCAAGGCCACCACCGCCGGGGTAAAGTTGAGCAGCAGGCTGACCGTGACGGCGGGCAGGTAGGATAGCCCCAGGAACTGCGCCCCCTGCGCCACGGCGATGTACAGCAGCCCCAGCGCGATGAGCTTGAGCCAGTCACGCGCGGGGAGGGCACGCAACTGCGCCAGGTGGCCCCAACGCCAGGCGAACGGCAGCAAACAGAGGAAGGCGATCAGGTAGCGCAGCCCGGCGAACGGCAGGGCCGGTATGTCCTCCAGCCCCCATTTGATGAGCACCCACGACGTGGACCAGAGGAAAGTGACGAACAGGGCCTGCAACACGGCGGCCACGTGGGGAGAACGATTGCCAAACAAAAAGCACCTCCGAAAGTAACAAAAAGGATAGGGACGCGCGGCTGCGCATCAACCTACCCCCTCTGACCTTTTCTTTCTCGAGGTGCCTGCCTCGCGGCTACGTAGCGCTCGGTCCAGGCCCGGCATGCAACATGCGGCGGAACCCTAGCTACCCTTCGGTTGTTGGTGTAGGATAACAGAAACGATTCGCCGGGTCAAACCGCGCCGCAACAGCAACCGGACTGTGCCAAAGTAGGACAGCAGGGCCAAGCCCCACCCTGTCATCCTGAGCGTAGCGAAGGATCTCAAGAAGGTGAGTAGGGAGGCTGTTGAACATCGGGAACTATGGTGCTGAGGGTTAAAGACAGGGGTATGGGTAGCATCTGAGATCCTTCGCTGCGCTCAGGATGACAGGGGGAGTATGGTCGCGCCAGTTGGTGCAGAGCCTCCTTAGACCTACCCCAGTACCGTGGTGCAGACAAACGTTACAAAACGACACGCAAGGAGGACTAACATCCATGCCCACCGAGGCCCTCTACCACACCAACAGCTACCTGAGGGAGATGGATGCTACAGTCACAGCGGCGGACGGCAACCGTGTAGCTCTCGACCGCACCGTCTTCTACGCCCAGAGCGGCGGACAGCCCGCGGACCAGGGCACCCTCTCGTGGGATGGAGGCACCGCCAGGGTGGTGAGCGTCCGCCGCGAAGGGGAGGAGATATGGCACGAGCTTGAAGGGCCGGGGCCAGAGGTGGGCACTACGGTACATGGCACGCTCGATTGGGAGCGCCGCTACGCCCTGATGAAGGCCCACACGGCACTGCACGTACTGTGCGGGGTCATCTGGCGCGATTTCGGAGCGAAGGTCACGGGCGGAGCTATGGACGTGGGCAGCGCCCGTATGGACTTCGAATTGGAGCACATGAACGCCAGCTTCGCAGCCGACGTAGAGCAGCGCATCAACCTCGAGATCGAGGCCAACCGCGCCGTGAAGGTGCTGTTCGCCTCCAGGGAAGAAGCCTTCTCCAACCCCAACCTCATTCGCACCAAGATAAACCTCCTACCCGAAGGCATACAGGTGGTGCGCCTGGTGGAAATAGAGGGCCTCGACCTGCAAGCCGACGGCGGCACCCACGTCGCCCGCACGGGAGAAGTCGGCACAATTCGCATCACGGGGCACGAGAGCAAGGGCAAGATCAACAAGCGGTTGCGGCTGGCGCTTGACATGTAAGGGGCTAGACGTAACTACTAAAATAGTGTGCCCCAGGCACGAGACACGTCCAATGCTATTGAAGAATGAGGGCAATCTAGCACGCTGAGGTCCCGCCTTGTAGGCATGGAATCGTTGCCGTTATTGGACGGGTAAGGGGGTGGGTTGTTGAGATCGGTGGCTAATGCTGAGTGGAAAGTGTGTAGAGCAGGTCTAGGAACCTGCTCTCTTATTTGCCTTGGATGGCGGCCCGTAATATGCTGCTATGCGCCTGTGTAATACCTCTTAGAGGAGTAGAACTATGCCCAGGCACATTCTAATAGTGAATGACGCGGATGACCTTCGGGAGCTAATGCGCGACATACTACATGGAGAAGGCGGCTATAGAGTCACAGAGGGCACTTACAAGCCGGGCATGAGCATATTCGAGTGGGTAGAAGAACTGAAACCGGACCTTATAATAGCGGACGTAATGTTCGATCAGGAGTCACTAGGTTTTGAGTTAGTGGAAACGCTCAAGTTGAACCCTGCAACCGCGCACATACCTATAATCCTTTGTAGCGGAGCCATCACTGCTCTGCGCGAACGACAAGCCTACCTGGGTGAGAAGGGCGTGGGTGTGCTCTATAAGCCCTTTTCCGTTGAAGAACTGCTCCGTGCCGTCAACCAGATGCTTGGTGAGTAGTAGGCATGAAGTATTAGGCTGAGGACACCTCCTGCAAATTACTACATCGTTGACATTGCACCGGTCATGTCTGCATCTTCCACAGTTTGACACCCCCAACAACCCACCCCTATAATGGCAGCTAAAGCACTAAACACGCACGCGCGAGATTTTATTGCCTTACCGCATACTTACAATAGCTCCTACCTCGTTCTTCTCTGATTACGGGGCGCACGTCCGCATCCTGGAAGAGATCTGGCACCTCCAGGCGCGGGGGCATTCCGTGGTCGTCTGCACCTACCACACCGGCAACGACGTGCCCAGAGTCGATATCCGCCGCTCGGTTGACGTGCCCTGGAAGCGCGGGGTGATGGTCGGCTCGTCGCGGCACAAGCTCTACTTCGACGTAGCCCTCGCCGCCACCGTGCAGCGCACCGCCCGCAGCTTCAAGCCCGACGTCGTGCACTCCCACATCCACGAAGGCGCGCTCCTGGGCTGGACGGTGCGGCAACTGCGCAACGTGCCCCTCGTCTTCGACTACCAGGGCAGCCTCCTGGCCGAGATGCTGGACCACAATTTCGTGCGCGAAAAGTCGCCCTTCGTGCCCGCCATTCGCTTCCTGGAGAGGCGCATCGACAGGGCCGCCGACGCGATTATCACCTCGTCCCACAACGCCGAGCAGGGCCTCCGCGAGCGCATTGGCGACTACTCGGAGCGCATATCCACGCTGCCCGACGCGGTGAACACGCAGACCTTCTCCCCGCCCTCCAACGGCATGGAGCGCAGCGCCACACTGGCCCTCAAGCACTCGCTGGGCATCCCCACCGAGCGCAAGGTGGTGGTCTACCTGGGGCTGCTGGCGCACTACCAGGGCACCGACAACCTGCTGGAAGCCGCCGCCATCATCAAGAACGAATGGGGCAGACACGACATACATTTCCTGGTCATGGGCTTCCCCGGCGTGGAGACCTACAGCAGCCAGGCCGAGCGGTTGGGCCTGAACCACCACATCAGCTTCCCAGGCCGCGTGCCCTACAGCGACGCTCCCCGCTACCTGTCGTTGGGCGACGTAGCCGTGTCCCCCAAGCTTTCGACTACGGAGGGCGCGGGCAAGATAGGCAACTACATGGCGATGGGCCTGCCCGTGGTGGCCTTCGACACGCCGGTGAGCCGAGAGTACCTGGGACCGCTGGGGGTGTACGCCGAACGGGGCAACTCCCGCGACTTGGCCGCCAAGCTGTGCGAGGTGCTGGACAACCCGACCACCTACCGCGAAGTGGGCAGCCAGCTACGCCAACAGGCTATAACCAACCTGTCGTGGGACGCCGCCATTGACCACATAGAGGCCGTGTACGAACAGGCCAAGGTGCGGCGCGCCGGGCGGCAGAAGGAAAAAGCGGGGCGGCGCAAGGAACGGCGGCGACACGAAGCGCACGAAATGTTATAGTACCCCCGCCTGGCAAGCAGGGGGGAGCAAGCAATGAGCAAACAAGCAGCACAGACAATCACGAAGCGGCAGGGAGGCTTGAAGAAGAGGCTGAAACCCCTCGTCGCGGGCACCATCAGCCGGGTCTTTTTGACCTGGTACAGGCTCAAGTACGGCAAGCGGGTGCGCTTCGGCAAGAACTTCATCACCAACGGCAAGCTGGTGGTCAAAGGGCCCGGCAAGGTGATCTTTGGCGACAACATCAACGCCTGGTGCCACGCGGAGAAGAACGTCTTTATCACCTACCAGCCGGAGACCCGCATCACCGTGGGCGACGAATGCCGGATCAGCGGTATGTCGGCCATGTCTCACAGTAGTATCACAGTGGGGCCGCGCTGCATGGTCGCCTCGGTCATCATGGTCGATACTGACTTCCACAACACCGACCCGGTGCTGCGTCACGACCCCGACGCCCCCTTCGCCGTCGCGCCCATAGAGCTGAAGGAGAACGTGTGGGTAGCGGGGCAGAGTGCAATCCTCAAAGGCGTGACGATTGGCGAAAACTCGATAGTGGCCTTCCGGGCGGTGGTCACGCGGGACGTACCGGCTAACGTGATCGTGGGCGGCAACCCGGCCCGCGTGGTAAAGGAGCTTCAGCCGGGAAGCTAAACGCCAAGATGCGGAGACGCAGAGGCCGCGCCAAGGTTAAGGATTGTTTATTCACCGCAGAGGCGCAGAGAGCGCAGAGGCTACGCTGAGATTGTAGTGGTTTGGACAGAGGCAAGGAGCAGCATCTTACTGTACGATGTTGCCCCTACTCAGAAGCCCTCAACTATTCTCCGCGTAATCTCCGCGTCCTCTGCGTCTCTGCGGTGAATAATCCTAATTACCTTGGCGCGTCCTTGGCGTCCTTGGCGTCTTGGCGTTTAGCTAACCCGTCACACTTTCATCGTCTTCCACTTGCCCTCGTTGAAGCGTCTGACGAACAGCACCGCCCGCAGCCCGGCCTCTACGATGAGCGCGGCGTAGATGCCTTGCAGGCCTAGACCGAGACCAGGTAAGCAGACGTTGGTGAAGGGGATGCAGACCACCGGCAGGCCCAGGAACGCCCCGGTGGGCAGGCGCACCACCCATACAGATAATGTGGTTACCCACATCGGGTACTTCACGTCGCCCGCGCCCCTCAACGACCCCGCGACCACGAAGGCGTAGGCCAGGAACGGCTGGCTGAAGGCGATCACCTTGAGCGCGTCTACACCCAGCGTTATGAGCCGTTGGTCGTCGGTGAAGATGCGCAGGATGGCCTCTCCAAAGAAGAAGAACACCACGCCCATGAGCGTCATCCAGAGCAGGGCCGAGCGGGTCGCCAGTTGCGAGCCGAGCACCGCCCGCCGGGGCCGCTTGGCTCCCAGGCTCTGCCCCACCAGCGTGGTGGCCGCCATCGAGAAGCCAAAGCCGGGCATCTGCGACAGGAAGACGGCGTTCAGGGCCAGCCGGGAGGTGGCGAAAATAATCTCGCCCATGCCTATCACGATGAAGCTGTAGACCAGGATGCCCAGCGACATCAGCATCTGCTCCAGCGCCGACGGTATGCCTATGCGCATCATGCGTCTAATCAGGTCGAAGTTGGGCAGCCAGCTACCGCCGCGCCAGATGGTAAGGAAGCGCTGCGGCCGCATCAGCAGCGCCAGCAGGATGAGCGCACCAATGCCGCGTGCTATCACGGTGGCCCACGCCGAACCCGCCACCCCCATCTCCGGTATGAACGACAGCCCAGGCACCTGCACCGGGATGCCTATGCCGTTCAGCCAGCCGCTCAGGATGCCGCTTGCCTTCTCGCCGCCGAACACCATCTCGACCGCCAGTATCGCGTTGATCACGTTGATGAACGCGGTCACGTACATCGGCGTGCGGGTGTCGCCCGCGCCCCTCAACGCCGCGCCCGCCACGAACATGAAGACGATCAGCACCGAGAAGGCCATCGTGATGCCCAGGTAGACCGCGCCGTCGTTGGCGGCTTCGGGCGTAAGGCCCAGCATGGCGAGCAGCGGGTGCGAGATGAAGGTGATAGGAAAGAGCAGCAAGCCCATGACCAGCGATAGCACGATAGACTGCTTGAGCACCGCGTTGGCTTGCTCGCCCTGCCTGGCCCCTGTGAACCGGGCGATGAGCACCGTCGTGCCCATGCTTATAGCTATCAGAGCCGTGGTGAGCACCCAAACAAGCTGCTGAGAAGCGCCCACGCCCGACAGCGCTGCCGTGCCGAGTCGCGCCACTACTATGGTATCCACTATGCCCAGCAGGGTTTGCAGGGCGTTCTCGGCTATCGCGGGCCAGGCGAGACGGAAGACGTTGCGGCCAACCTCCTTGCGCTCCTGCTGGGTAAGCTCCGGCTCGTCTTCGTGCGCGGCTGCCCCTGTGACCTCGGCCACCACCTGCTCGGTCTGCGCGGCGGTCTCCACCGACATGCCGCCGGGCGCGAAGGTATCGGTGACCTCCGGCACTTCAGCCGCCGCGTCGGGTGCGGCACCGGCAAGTTGTTGCTCGTCTACCGGCTGTTCAGGGGGAGCATATAAGGCCCCGCGCTCGCGCTGGCCGTCAGTTCTTATAGACATATATCTAATATACTTCCTATTTTCCAGGTTAGATCGGAATTTGCTTGTTGAGAAGTTTAGAAGTTAGGCTTGAAGGCTGCCATGTAGAACGCTAAACAGGTCCGAACGGTTCACCGTCTGCTGGTTAGGGGGCGGTGATTTTAGGTCCTTCACCGTTACGTTGCCCTCACGCAGTTCGTCCGGCCCCAATACTAGAGCAAACGGTATGCCCGACTTGTCGGCGTAAGCGAATTGCTTGCCCAGCTTGTCGCCGGGGTTCAAGTACACCTCGCAGGGTATACCCGCCGCACGCAACTCGGATGCCAACCCGAGGGACGCCTGAGTGCTTTCAGCGGAGGCGTCGAAGATGGTGATGAGCGCCTTACTGGGGGTGGAGCCGGGCGTATACAAACCCAATGATGTGATTACGTCCACCATGCGCTCAATGCCGAACGACACGCCCGTGGTAGGTATAGTGCGCCCGGCGAACATACCTACCAGTTCGTCGTAGCGCCCGCCACCACCGAGGGAGCCTATCTTCGGCTCGTCCACCACCACCTCGTACACCGGGCCGGTGTAGTAGCTGAGGCCGCGAGCAAGGGTGGTGTCGATGCGGAAGCGGTCGTGTTCGACGTTCATGCTTGAGAGAGCGTCGAGCACCTGCCGGAGTTCCTGCAAACCCTGTGTGGCCTCCATGTCATCCTTGAGTGGCCCCGCCAACTCACTTAGCAAGGCCACGTTCTCCGCGAACGAAGCTACGCCCTGCCCGCTCAAGAAAAGGTCGAGGGCGTGCCCGGCGGTGGCCTCGTCTATGCCGTTGCGTACCATCTCGTCGCGCACGCCGTCGCGGCCTATTTTGTCGAGCTTGTCCACTGCGCGGAAGATCACACCCGCCTGTTCGGGGGCTACCCCCGCGCTACGCGCTATGCCGCTCAGCAGCTTGCGGTTGTTGACGAGCACCCGGTAGCCGGTGAAACCAAGGCCGGTCATCGCCTCGGCAAGTATGGAAAGTATCTCCGCGTCCGCTAGCATAGAAGCCGAGCCTACGATATCGACGTCGCACTGGTAGAACTCGCGGTAGCGGCCGAACTGCGGGTTGTCGCCGCGCCACACGGGGCTCATCTGGTACCGCTTCCAGGGGAAGGTCAACTCGTTCTGGTGCATGGCGACCACGCGAGCCAGCGGCACGGTCAAATCGTAGCGCATGCCCACGCGCCGCCCGCCCTGGTCCTCGAAGCGATAGATCAGCTTTTCGTCCTCGCCGTATTTGCCTTCCAGCGTAGCCAGGTACTCCAGCGAAGGGGTCTCAAGCGGAGCAAAGCCGTGCAGCTCAAAGATGCGGCGCAGGGTGTCCATGACATGCTGGCGCACGAACATGGTTTGGGGCAGCAGGTCGCGGAAGCCCTTTAGACGCTGTGGGGCTATTTGCGTTTTCTTCGCGGATGGAGTCTCTTTGTCTTCCAAGTTTCGCTCACTCCCATAGGCTAGCTTCGATTCGTACCCAACGGCCAGGCTCAATGGTTTCTAGTGCCGCAAGCACATCAGGAACTAATACCTGTAGGGTCTCAAGCTGATTGTCAGAGCCTGCTAATACCACTACAGCCAGGTTACGATTTTCTAGGTTCTGCTGAAATGGCAGGCTCTGGTCAGCCGTTAGCAGAACATTGAATCTACCCTCAGCCAAGTCAAGCAACTTGCCATTCTTCGTACTGCTCCAGCCCATCCACCTGACCGTAGCTACCTCATGACCAGGGAGAAAGTGCCTAAGACGTTCCGGCAAACTCTCGTCAAGTAGAAGCCTCATTTACTTGGGAGTAAGGAGAGCAACGAATCTTTTGCCAATTCTAGTACACCTCTTGCTTGTTCTTCACCAACGGACGGGAAGTCCTCGAAGAACTCCGCAAGATCGTGCCCACCCTCCAAATAGTCGAACAAGTTCTTGATAGGTACACGCGTGCCGGCAAAAACAGGCGTTCCGCTGACTATCTCAGGATCGCACGTTATCAGACCGGTTAGTTGTTGAGTATCAAGCACGACGTATACCTCACTTGCAGGTGCCTGTTCTTAGCCCCCCTAGATTCTACCACAGGTGACAACGACAACAGGGAGACCTTCCCCTGTCACCAAGCTGTCAAGAGTGTGAATCCTGGAACAGCGAATACCTTGAGCCTTCCGCCTTATCTCATTCCGGCGCTATCTCAGCCACCACGCGATAGCCCGCGGGGGTAGCATGCTCACACAACTCCACTACACGGCGGATGGAGGCCTGAGCATCGGGGTTGCTCCGCATGGCGTGGATATCCTCTAGGCTCTCCCACGGTCCGAACGAGTAGAAGAGGCTTGGGTCGTCAAGACTCTGTATGAGAGTGCCACGGGTCGCGGGCACAGGTATGCTCAAAAGGGCATCCGCAAGCCCTCTCCACGCTTCGACGAACAGCGCTTCGTCCCCCGGTCGCACCTTCCACATGGCGTGCGTATAGAACTTCTCCATGCCGGCTCACCTCGTTGCTAGCTGGTTGTTCAAGGCTCGAAATCGGCCGCGGATAGGATTGCAGACGTAAAAGTATAGCACAGACATAGCCACGCAAGCCCCGCCAGCAGAATGGAGCCGGAGAAGCAGCAAGCGACCGCTACCCCCTTTCCACACCCAATCCACGAGCGTCAGAGCGGGTATATAATCGGTCCTACATGAGCCACTTCACTTATCTCTACCTGCACACGCATTTCAGCCGCGACGGGGGGCCTGCTTCACCTTCACAATGGTGCCGCACCGCCGCCGAATTGGGCTACCGGAGCCTGGGCGTGGCCGACCGAGGGCCTCTCGCTGCTTTCCCGTCCTTCAGCAAAGCAGCCCGCGAAGCCGGAATCCGGCCGGTATACGGCATGGAAGCCGGTATCGTGCTGCCCTCCACCGGCATGACAGGGGAAACCCGCACCCTGACCGCGGCTTTCTTCGCCCGCGACAGACAGGGTATGGACAACCTGGCAAAACTCGCCTCCCTGGCGTATGCGCGCTGGCCGCAGGAAGAACAGCCACAGGCCTGGGAGACCATCGCGCAGCACTCCGCTGGGCTGGCGTTGGTGCTGCTGGTTGACCACGCTGGAGCGCCGGACGACTTCATTGCTTCCGCCGGTGCGGGCGATTTGGACGGTTGGGGAGAGAAGATAAAGGACTCATTTGGCGAGGCCGCCTATGCAGGGTTGGCACCCGCCGGCGTGGAGGACAATCGCGCTACGCAGGAGAAGCTAATTGCTGCCGCCGCACAGATGGGCCTCCCGGTGGTAGCCATGCCCGTCGCACGCTACCTCACGCCGCAGGACAAGCTCTCTTACGAGGCCCTACAGGTGGCGCGGCGAAAGGCAGGTTGGGCAACAGACGCTCGTACGGTGGCAGGGATAAGTGCCGCCGCTCCACAACACCTGCTCGGCCCGGATGAAGTGGGGAGCCTGTACGCCCCATACGCGGAGGCCCTGGAGAACGCGGGCATACTAGCCGAGACGTGCGCGGGCGTGGGCTACCTGGACGAGTTCGCACCTGAGACCTTCCAGGTCGATATGCAAGCCGAGCGGTCTCGCCTGCGAAACCTTACCGAGGAGCGCTTACTGAGGAGGCTGGAGACCGACAGCCTGCCCGAAGCCGTGCGAGAGTGGCTGGACGACGAACTGGCAGCCTACGAGCAGCAAAACGCGCTCCCGGCGTGGTCTACCATCGCCTTAATTTGCGACATGGCGCGCAGCGGCGACGGGCGTCCCTCGATGCCACTTGGGGCTCCGCTCGGTACGGCCGACGGCTCCCTGCTGGCATTCGCGTTCGGTATCTCTACCGTCAACCCGGTGGACTACCCGCGCCCGGCGTGGCTCACCACGGATGAAGTCAGCCGCATCTTACCCGCGCCCGGCGTGGAATTGCCCGCCAATAAGCGAGACGAGATACTCACCACCCTCGCCCGCGATTACGGGCAGGACCGTACCGCGCTCTCGGCATGCCAGATTGATATAGACCCGCTCACCGCCCTATCGGCAGCCTCCGAAGTGCTGGGCACCGGCGCGGATATACGTTCGGTGGCCCTGCAAGCTATGTCTCAAGGCTGGAACGCTCTTACAGCAGACCAGGCAAGCAGCAACACCGAAGGTCCGACGCCCTCCAGCCTCGCCCTGACGCTGAGAGGAGCGCCCGTCGCCTGCAAGCCGGACCCCGATATGCTGCTGGTCGCGCCTGCGGGGTCAAGACTACCTGACTGGCTGCCTATCTTGCGCCGTGTGGACGGACAGCCCTCCGCCTGGGTGCCGGTAACCGAAGAGGCCGTGGCGGGGATGCGGCTCCCCGCGGTCACGCTACGACCGTCAGCCACCCTGGCCGCGCTGGGGAGCACGCTGGCTTACGCGGCTAAATACCCCGTGCCAGGCCTGGCGCTTGAAGAGTTGGACCTCGCGGGCTACCCGCAACTGAGCGCCGAAGCAACCGCCGCCCTGGCTAAGGGCGAGCTGGTGGGGATACCCTACCTGTCGGCGGGCGCGGTCAAGGGCTGGAAGGGCGAGCTAACACCGGCTACGTTTGCCACACTGGCCGCTCGTTCTGTCGCTACCCACAAGCCCCCGGCGGCACCGAAGCTGGACCAGTGGGCCGAGCACACGGCAGATACAGAGGGATCCCTCCTCTTCCGCGACCAATTCGAGGCGCTGGTCATTTCTATCGCAGGCTTCTCTCCGGCCGAGGCATACAGCCTGCGCACGCTGCTATTGAGGGAGAGTGCAGCCGAACCCACCGTGCATTTGAAGGAGCGGTTCGTTACAGGCTGTGCCGAAAAGGGACTGGACGCCGAGGCCACCGAAACCCTCTGGCAGGCGTTGGCGGCGTCCGCGCCCGACCTCCAATCGCGGTGTTCCATTGCGGTTCGCGCCAGGACGGCTATGTGGGCGGCGTTCTTCAAAGCGGCGCACCCGGCGGCTTTCCTCGCGGCGCACCTGGCAGCCTGCATAGATCGCGGAACCACCATGCTGCCCCCGCTGGTGGGCGCGGCGCATCGTCTCCGTGTTGGCATCAAGCCGCCCGACGCGAGCCACAGCCAACCGGCACCCACGTTGGAGCGCGGCGGGTCGGAATGGACCATCCTCTGGGGACTGGCGCTGCTAGCGGGCTGGACGAGAGACGATGCGGCCCGGTTCGTCGAGGCAAGGCCCAGGGGCGGCTTTACCGGCATGTCCGACCTGGTTGTGTCGGCGGTAGAGGCGGGCCTCACCTCGGACCAACTGGAGACGCTGGTGAGGGCGGGCGCGTGCGATACCCTCGGCGGCAAATCACGCTCCCGTGAGGGCTTGCTAGAGGCGCTGCCTGCGTGGCTGGAGTGGGCGCGGGCCGGAAGAGCGCCCGCGGAGGGAGCGGACGGCACAGGCCCGGTGGACCTCTTCTCGTTCAACGACGCCCAATCGCCCGCGCCGCCCTCGGAAGAAGCTACACTATCGAGCGCCACCCCCACACCGCGCGAGCGTTATTCTAGGCGAGAGTGGGAAGTGAAGCAGTTAGGGGTCGCGTTCACCCCCGCGAGCGAGATAGAATCGCTAAAGCGCACGCTAGAGAGTTCGCACCTGCGTTCACGTTTGCTCAGGAGCACGCAGGTCGGTGAGGAACACATAGGCAAGAGCGTCAACCTGGTAGGGTTCCTCGCCTGTGTCAGGCTGGTCAATCCGGCGGGTTCCAACGGCAAATCGCCCGCAGAGCCGATGTCGGTGGCGTGGCTTGAGGACGCCGAGGGGACTATCGAATTGGTAGCCTTCCCACCCGGCTACAAGCGACACGCGGACCTGTGGGCCGAGAACCAGCCGGTGATCGTCACGGCGCGAGTGCGCAAGCATGCTGAGGGCGACATTTACCTGCTATGCGAGCACATGGCCGCCTTTGAAGATGCGGCGGAAGAGGTCGAACTCACGGTCAAGGTCAAGCAGTCGAAGAAGGCACAGGCAGCCCTGGAGGAATACACTGCGAAGGCGGGTGCCCCCACCGGCAACGGCACCAACGGCACCAATGGTGGCAACGGTAAGAATGCGGGCAACGGCGCTCACGGGGCACCTGCACCTGCCCCGGCACACGCCACCAATCCCAAACCGGCAATAATCGCACCAACTCCCGCGCGGGCACCGGAGGTTACTCACATGCCCGCAGCCGCATCAGCATCAACAGCCACGACAGTACCCACTATGACGAACCCCGCAACCACAACGACAGGCGGGCCGCCCGCCCACAAAATCATCATCACCCTGCCCATCACTGAGGACGACCAAGCCGATATAGACCGCATGATCGCCCTCAAGGAGATACTGCACGAGCACCCCGGCACCGACGCGGTCACTCTGCGCATCCCCTACGCTCCCGAACCGGGCCACCTCACGACCGCACAACTCCCCCGTGGCGTCGGCTACAGCACCGTGCTGGAGGCCGAAGTGGTCCGCCTCCTCGGCACGGATGCGATAGCGGTTACAGACCTTAGCTGAAACGTGAAACGTGAAACGTGATGCGGTTTGCTCAACAGAGGACGTGACTGCCAGGTGCTTTCTCTTACAGGACCGTATTCCCCCTGTCATCCTGAGCGTAGCGAAGGATCTCAGATGCTTCTTCTGCCCGTGTGTTGAACCCTCGGAACCATGCTCTCTAACGTTCAACAGTATCCCACTACCCCTTTCTTAAGATCCTTCGCTGCGCTCAGGATGACAGGGTGGAGCCATGTCCCACTTCACCTACGGCTCCAATCCCACGTACCAACTATCACAAGCCGCATCACGTTTCAGATACAGAATCCCTCCTATGGTCCTAACTCGAACCGGACCTTTAAACTGCCATAGGTAGTACTTATTTCGTAACTCTTTCGGTTGACTCCTCGATTCTTCGTATGCTATAGTCACTGTGAAGCAAAGACGTTGGGTTGGTAAACCTTTGCTCGACGGCATCTTTTAGGGTAGGGGTATATTCGTATGTCTAAAGAACCGATACGAGTTGTTATAGCTGATAGCCACGACCTCTTCCGGCAAGGTCTCGCAAGCCTGCTGAGCAGGCAGCCCGGCATTGACATTGTCGGTGAGGCCACCGATGGCATAGAGGCGCGCCACATGGTGGAGACCCTTCACCCCAACGTGATGCTCATCGAGATTTACCTGCGCAACAGCAATGGCCTCGACACCGTAATGTCGATCCAGGAAGAATTCCCCGAGACGAACGTAGCTATCCTTACCTCGTCAGAGGACGACAACGACGTATTGGCCGCGGGCAAGCTGGGCGTGAAGGGCTACCTGCTCAAGAACAGCAGCCTAGACGAGTTGGTGAGGGCCGTGCGCGCGCTATCGTCGGGCGGGGCCTACTTCTCCAGCAGCATGTTCACCAAGGTGCTGCAAGAGTTCACCCACCTGGCTCGCCGCCGCGACCTGCAAGAGGCCAAGGGCATCGACGCGCTCACCGACCGCGAAAAGGACGTCCTACGCCTGGTCGCCCGCGGAGCCACTAACCGCGACATAGCCGAAGAACTGGTTATCACCGAGAACACGGTGAAGGTGCACCTGCGCAACATTCTCGACAAGTTGCAACTGCGCAACCGCCAGCAGGCCGCCGCCTACGCCGTGCAAGAGGGCCTCATATCGAGGGTGATCCCCGGCAACAGCATGTACACGCACCCGTACGGCACGCATGCCTCCTCCGAGGCGTTCAACCTCAAAGTAGCACGCGCCCAGGAAACCCGCGCCGCCCACTCCGGCCGCCGCGACTTCATAGACATGAGCTAGCCCCAAGCACCAACAGATGGGCTTTACCAGCAACGTATAAAGACGGAAACGCCAAGACGCGGAGACGCCAAGGACGCGCAGAGAAGAATAAGGTTTGGAGAATAGCAAAAGGACCTAGGTACGACGTTACGTACCTAGGTCCTTTCCATTAGGACACCCTAATCCTCTTGGCGCGGTCTTGGCGTCTCCGCGTCTTGGCGTTTCCGTCCTCGTCTTCCCCTTGCTGTGGTGTTGCAATCATGCGCTGTCTGCCTGGCACAATTATCGCTCTTTAGGTGGCAGCAGAGTAGCAGAACGTCCTAGAAAGCGAGTGCCCTAGCCTCTTGGAAACAGTAGCAAGCGAGCAGCCGGTACATGAAGCCGCAGTCAGCCCGAAGCCGAACCGCCTGAAACGGTTGCTCATGGTGGTGGGACCGGGGCTTATTACAGGGGCCGCGGCCAACGATCCCGCCGGGATAGGCACCTATGCTGTGGCCGGGGCCTCTTTTGGATTTTCGACGTTGTGGCTCGTGCTGCTGCTCTTCCCCCTTATGACCGCAGTGCAGTTCACTTGCGCCAAGATCGGGCTGGCAACGGGCAGAGGGCTGGCGGGGAACGTGCGCAGGCACTATCCCAGGTGGGTATTGTACGTCGTGGTGGGCGGCGTGGTGATCGCCAACACCCTCAACGCCGGGGCCGACATCGGGGCAATCGCCGCCGGAATCAACCTGCTGGTGCCGATACCGATCCCCTTCATCATCGTGCCGGTAGCCATCCTGATCCCGGTGGTTTTGACGCTGGGACAGTATGAGGTGCTGGCCCGCATCTTCCGGTGGCTTACCTTGGCGCTACTGGCCTACACAGCCACCATCTTCCTGGCTAAACCCGATATGCTGGAAGTGCTGCGTGGCACCTTCGTACCTACCCTGCGATTCGACGGGACCTACCTGGCTACTATGCTGGCGATACTCGGCACCAATATCTCACCTTACCTCTTCTTCTGGAACGCCAGCCAGGTAGTCGAGGAAGAGAAAAGCCAGGTGAGAGAGGAACTGAGCCAAGAGAAAGGCGAAGACGCACGGGAGATAGATATACCCCCGAGCCAGTTGAAGAACCCCAGCCGGTCGAAGGTGAAGGCCACGGCGCTGGACGTGAAGCTGGGCATAGGGTTCGCGAACATGGTGTTTTACTCGATAGTGCTTGGCACGGCGGCTACCCTCTTCAAGGCGGGCAACACCAACATACAGTCGGCCTCAGACGCGGCCCAGGCGCTACGACCCGTGGCCGGTGACGTGGCTACCCTGCTGTTCGCGGTCGGCATCATCGGCGCGGGGCTGCTGGCCGTGCCGGTGCTGTGCGGTTCGGCTGCCTACGCGGTGAGTGAGGCTTTCGGATGGCGCTGGGGCCTGGACGAAAAGCCTTATCGCGCCAAGCAGTTCTACGCGATAATAGCGGCCTCCGCGTTGGTCGGCACCCTCATCAATTTCACGCCCATCAACCCCTTCGAGGCGCTGTTCGGGGTGTCGGTCATAAACGGCTTCCTGTCGCCAGTGCTCCTGGTGATCATCCTGATGCTGGCTAACAACAGGCGGGTCATGGGCAAGCGCGTCAACGACTGGCGCACCAACATACCGGCGGGGAGCGCGGCCCTGGTGCTGGCCTCGGTGGCGGTCGCGCTATTGCTGACGTGGCTGCTCTAGGAGTCTGAGCGGTTGATGAAGAATAACTCGATAATGAGGTAATACTGTGTAGGGGCAGGCCCCCGTGCCTGCCCCTACACAGGCACATCTCACCCCTGTGCATTACCTCATCAGGTTGTTAATCTTCATTAGCTGCCCTTTACGAGCGCGTTGTAGTAGTTGCACCACTCCCGCACCGGGCATAGCTCGCACAGGGGCCGCTGGGCCTTGCAAATCTTGCGGCCATGCTGGATCAGGTTGATGTGGAAGGTGTACCGCTTCTCCGGCACTACCATGCCCTCAAGCACGGCGTGGGCCTTCTCGGCGTTGGTCCGCGGGTCTATCAGGCCGATACGCTGCGACACCCTGTAGATGTGGGTATCCACCGGGAAGACAGGCGTGCCACAGCCGAACATCAGCACGCAGGCGGCGGTCTTCGGCCCCACACCGTTGAACTTAGAGAGCCAGGCCTTGGCTTCCTCCACAGGCATGGTGGTCAAGAAGCTCAGGTCCCACGAGCCGCGTTCCCGCCATATCTGCCGGAGCACCGCCTGGATGCGCGGGGCCTTGATGTTGCCCAGCCCTCCTACACGGATGGCGTCGGCAAGCTCCTCAGGGGGCGCTTCGACCACTTCCTCCCAGGTAGGATACCTCGATTTCATCGTGGCGAACGCCCGGTCGCGGTTGTTGTCGTTGGTGTGCTGCGAGAGGATAGTCAGCACCAACTCGGAAAGGGGGTCCAGGTTCTGCTTCCAGAAGAGTTCGCCGTAATACTGGGCGAGGGCTGGCTGCACCCATTCGATCTTCTCCTGCGGCGAGAGTCTATGCCCCTCCGTGACGTTGATGGCTGTGTCGGTCATGCTGGGATTGTATCATTTCGGGAGGGAAGAAGAAAAGGGACGATGAACGATGGACGATGGACGAGTTATGAGGACTGAGGTCTTTAGACATACAAAGCGGAACCGAGAAGCCTCAGTTCCGCTTTGTCGCCGCAGACCAGATATGTGCGGTTGGTGGACCGTCCACTACCCACGATTTACATCCTGATACCGGCTATTCCCGTGCTCCGGCTCATTCGGAGTGTTGCAAATTTCCGAAGACTTACTTCACCCTCTTGATAATGTGCCAGCCGTAGGGGCTGGTTTCCGGGTCGTAATCAGCGATGCCTACCTCGCCTACCTTGAGCTTGAAGCCTACGTCACCGAAGGCGGGCACCATGTTCTTGCGGCCGTATTCGCCTGTGGCCTGGTCGGCAGCCACACCGATATTAGCCAGCGAGTAGAGGCCGGGGGCGCTATCGTCGGTGTATTCCTGCACCATCTTGTCATAGTCCTCGCCCTGCTTGGCTCGGTCCAAAAGCTCGTAGGCCAGCGTCCTGGCCTGCTCCATAGTGCGGCCCTGCGCCTTCTCCGGGACATTGCCCCCAAAACCTACCGCCTCATTGAAGCCAATCAGGATGTGCTGTACGGTGATGCGGTCGTCCTCACCCTCCGGCTTGGAGGGCGGGGGCGGCGGGGCCACGCGCTTAATTACGTGGTAGCCGAAGGGGCTGGTGTCGGGGTCGTAGTCGGCCACGCCTATTTCGTCCATCTGTAAGCCGAAGCCGACGTCGCCAAAGGCGGGCACCAACTGGTTGCGGGGGAACTCCTCTTCACTGGTAGGCTCGATGCCGTTGTTGGACATGCTGTAGATGCCGGGCGCGCTATCGTCGGTGTACTCCGCCACGAGCTTGTCGTAGTCCTCACCCTTCTCGGCGCGGTCCAGCAGGTCGTAAGCCAGCTTGCGCGCGTCCTCCTGGGTACGGGAAGCCGCCTTAGGAGGGGGACTGCCCCGGAAACCTACCGCGTCCTTGAAGCCGATGAGAATGTGCTGAACAGCAATATGCTCGTCGCCCACTGGTTGTGCCTCCGCTGTAGTATTTGGTGTGGCTTGTAGTGTGGTTTGGGTCGGTTGCGCCGCCGTGGTGACTGTAGTGGGTGTCGATGTAGCCGGTGCTTCTCCGCCACAACCCACCAGGGAAAGTGTCAAGAGAGAAACCAAAGATATGCCGGTTAGAAACCTTTTCAACCTGTACTCCTTTAGTAAGCGGGAACGGACCGCGCATCGTACGCGGCAACAGACTTAAGTCTAACACGTGGAGGGCGGAGTGTCCAGCAGGGAATGAGTCGGATGACCGGCAGGAGAGGCCCAAGGGATGGATAAGTCACAGAGTGCGAAGGACGACGCCCGTCGATTGAAATCGAGGGCTACGCTTTGCAAAGTCCCTACGGGACTAAGTCACCTCCCCAGGTCTTTACAGATGCTTAAAGATGAACCAGTCTGCCGCAGGGCAGACTTTGCCTTGTGTAGCCCTCGATTTTAATCGATGGGCGTAGTCCTTGTGGTAATCCTCGATTTTAATCGGCGGGTGTCGGCCTTAGCACGCTGTGACTTACACATTCCCCTGATCGATCAGATGCGCACAGGCATTAGCTCAGGCTATCAGAGTATCTATATACCGCACCCCAATCGATAGCCTACCGATTACCGTACTTCTGCTGGTACCTGAAGGTGCCCAATTGCGACAGGAGCACGCTGTACGGCTCGGGGTTCTCGGGGTGCAACTCGAACACGGCACGCTCGAAGTACTGCACTGTGTATTCTTTACTGTCAAGCTCGCTTTTCTCCACGAACTCGTCCGAAATGGGGTAGCCTTGCTGCGCTAGACCTCCGTGGTTGTTCCAGTAGATAAGGAACAGGCCGCCTACCGTCTTGCCGGTCTCGGGGAAGAAGCGGGCGCCGGGCGAGTTGTTGGTGGACTGGTTGGGCGCGCCGTTGGGGTATTTCTGCTGGTAGCGGAAGGTGCCTAGCTGCGACAGGAGCACGTTGAAGGGCGGCTTCTGCTCAGGGTGGTACTCGAACACTGCACGCTCGAAGTACTGCACCGTGTACTCCTTGCCATCCAGGTCCGACTTCTCGCGCATCACCGGCGAGATGGGGTAGCCCTGCTGGGGGAGGCTGCCGTTTTTCTCCCAGTAGTCGAGGAAGAGGCCGGTTACCACCTGGCGGGTCTCGGGGAAGCGGTGCGCGCCTGTGCCGGGAAGGGCGGGCGGTGGCGAAGGTGGCGGCGTGATGGCGATGCCGGAAATGGTCGCGCCCATTATATCCCGGTCCTTGTTGCCCTTCGCTTCGTCCTCCCAGGCGACCACGCCGCCCGCGATCCCTGGCTGCCGCTGCGGGGCAGGACCCACGAAGACGGGGAACTCCTGCCTGGTGGTCAGGTCGTAGCCGTAGATGTCGGTGTTGCTGCCCGCCGGGTCTTTTTCGTTGCGGAAGTCGGCCCACACCACGACATTGCTGGAGATAGCGGGCTGTATCTGGCTGCCCGGCGCGGTGCTGATGGAGAACTCTCGTTTCGCGGCCAGGTCGTAGCCGTAGATATCGGCGGTATTGTCCCCTTTACGCCAATCGGCCCACACCACAATGTTGCCTGATATAACCGGGTCGGTCTGCGTATCGGGCGCGGTGGTAATGGGGAACTCCTGTCCCGTATCGAGGTCGTAGGCGTAAATGTCGGAGTTTGTACCATTGGGGTCCGGCTCGTTGCGGTAGTCGGTCCAGACCACGAACCTGCCGTTGGTGGCGGGGCGGACCTGCGCGCCGTTGGCCTTTACCAGCACGGTCTCTTTGCCGGACGGAAACTCGGTCATATAGATGTTGCCCGCTTCAGGGTCGTCCGCGCCCGCCGAGTCGCGGAAGTCGGCCCACACGACCGTGTTACCCCAGACGGCGGGCCTGTTCTGCATCTGCGCGGCCCTGGACATGATGGCGGGCTTGCCGTCGCCCAGCACGGTGCCGTAGAGGTCGAAGTTGACCAGTTGGTTGTTGCCGTTGCGGTAGGCGCGGTCCACGTTGCGGGCGTCGCGCCACACCACCCTCACCCCGTCGGTGGAAGGCTGCTCCTCGTCCCACCCCTGCTCCGAGATGACAATCTCCCGCCGCGTAGCCAGTTCCACGCCGTAGATGTCGCAGTCGGCGGACTTGCAGTTGGAGTAGACCATGAACCCGCCTGCCATGCTAATCTGCTGCTGGTTGCCCGTACCGCCCGCGAGGAGATAGGGCGCACTCACCTTCGGCTTAGCTTGCTGTGGGGGCGCGGCATGGGACGTGGGGATGAGGAGGACTGCGAGTAGAGCTACGGCCAGGAAGGTTGGCCCTGGGGCAGAACGAAGGTAATGGGGCATGAAGAGACTTAATTCACCTTATGAGAGATAAAGTTGGAGTTGTGAGATGCGCCCGCAACCGAGTGTCGCAATAACCAGGCCAATGTAGAGGGTCTAAGCCTGCATTCTACCGCAACAGGCCGAGAAGCCATGCAAATATGCTGCCAATCCAGCCGAACGCATCTAGCTTGCTAAAGGGTCCAGGTACTCCCAACCAACCTGGTTGGGCAGGGGTCGTACCGGAGCCAAGCGCCTGCAAGTCCTCACCCACGCCACTCAGCAGACCTGTGCGGTCGCAATCGCTGAGGCCGGCCGAAAGCTCATTCCGCCCATCAGAAAATCCTGACATGCTGCCGCCTCGCCAGGCGTATACCAGGTACGTGTTGCCGACTTCAAACCCTTCAGAGGTGCAGCCGATTACGCCCCGCCCCTCGGGGGTAATAAAGTCCGAGTAGCGATACGTGGTGATCCGCGCGTGGGGAACACCTTTCCAGATAGCCTGCACGTCGAAGGTGTAGGCGTGTGCTACATAGCTACCGCCGCTCTTACCGGGGCGTTTTTGTTCCTTGACGCTGACTACCTTGCCGCTGAACACTGCATCCGAGCGCTGGAAGGCCTCTTCCGGGGTAGACTTACCGCAGGAACATGCCAGTGCAGGCGGTATCATGGCTCCCTGTATGGAACACAAAAGGGCAACCGCTACCAGGATAGATAGTGCTCTACGTTTCATAGACGGACCGATGCAGTAATTAAGACATTAGCCCTCGATCCCGGCCACTGACTGCCTTTGTGAGTGCTAACCCCAGTCCAAGAACAAGCAAACCGATTGCCAACGTGTTATCCAGGCTTGACGCACCTTCGCCCGCTTTGGGCATGCCTACTCCTGCGGGCTGGCTCCACTGCTTGCCCGGCCCGAACAACCTGAACTCCTCCGCTACATCGTTAACGCTGCGAATCGGGATATCGTTCCTTCCAGAGTAGATCATAGTGAGGGGTATGTTGTTGCTGTCATAGTTGGCGTAGACGAGATAAGTAGCACCGGCGTCAAAACCGACCGGTCCGCAAGGCGGGAAGGGAAATGGAGGCGCGTCCGGCTCCGGCAAGTCTATATGTTTTTTCCAACGGACCATCACCTGGGGCTGAGAGACACCCTTCCAGGAAGTAAGCACCCGGAATGCGTAAGTATAGTGCAAGGTGTAGTCTACACCGTTGGCAGCCAGTTGCGCCTCTTCCGTGAGGCCGGTTACGGTGCCCATGAAGACCACATCTGCTTCGTCAAAGGCCGACCGGGGTGTGTACACGGCAGGAGAGCACGCCGCTACGATGTCAGGAGCAATGCCTTGCAGCGCGAACAACGTTGCTACGGCTACCAGGGCTATAGCTGGTTTGAGCTTCATAACGGGAACTCCCTGGCATGTAGCTTACCAGCTAATCTCCGTGCGGCGTCCAGACGTTCTCCAGCCGTGCCTAGAAGCCTGACGTAGTAGAGCGTAAGTACGTAGTCATGCAATCTGAGAGGCCCGGCCGTTTGTGTTCGCAGACCATCTCGCCAGCGGTATTCCGGTGACAGCGCTGAACGCAAAAGCGGCCAGAGTAAGTACCCCCATCGCCCGCAACTCAACCGAATAAAAGACAGTCTCGCCAATCTGAAGGTATTCCGGTCGTTGAGGGAATATGGGAGCAGCAATGAGCATTACTGACGTAAACGCGCAAGCACCAAGTATATTGGCTGCAAGCCACTGCGCCGAATTGTAAGATAACCGCTTCAGCATATCGCGCTGAAGCCCACCAAGAAAAGCGCCTGCTAGGATTGCACTGGCAAATGCCAGGATAATAGGCTTATTCGGACCCGGCACCGGAAACAGGGGAGTACTACCTACTAGCCAGAGTAACAAGCTCAGCACCCACCAGAAACTGAATGCTAACGTAGTCTTTCCTAACCAGTGCAAAGTGCGTTGCTGGGGGTCGCTAGTATGTACCCGTGATGCAAAGCTCTGTTTTATGGCTAGGGCTTGTGCCCCTCCCACAAAGACCCCAATGATGGTACCAATGGCCGGCCAAATGATGAGCCAGACAAACAAGAAGACCAGCAAGATTGAAAGGACCCCCAGCACACCTCCGAGAGTGGTAGCAAGGACCCACCATAGCCAGACAGCCAATGCGGACCGTGGCCTTGGTATAGCAAACATGCCTGCTCAGTGTCACTCCCCGTACGGCGTCCAGACGTTCTTCACCTGGGTCGCCTCGCGCAGGAACTCCTGCCCCTCGCCCTGCTCCCTTGAGAGCCAGTCGCGTGTGTGGCCGTAGCTGACCCAGGTGCGCTTCATGTTGCCCGCCGACGAGTGCTCCACCAGCTTGCTGCCCTCTGCCGTGCCGAAGTACCACATCGCGTCTACGTCGTCGTGCTCGGACATGACCTTCGCGAGCGTGTCGCGTGGCCCCGTGACGATGTTTACCACGCCACCTGGTAGGTCCGAAGTCTCGAGCACCTGGTAGAAATCGGTGGCGCTCAACGGGTGCCGCTCGGAGGGGACTACCACGACGGTGTTGCCCATCGCTATCGCGGGCGCGACCAGCGACACCAGCCCCAGCAGCGGGTACTCGGTGGGGCAGGCGATGCCCATCACGCCGATAGGCTCAGGCATGGCGATGGTGATGTTGCGGGAGGGGGTGCGGTGCACCAGGCCGTCGTACTTGTCGGCCCAGGCGGCGTAGGTGAACAGCCTATCTATGGATAGCTCCACTTCGCGCTGCGCGTCTTCCAGGCTACCGCCCGTCTGCTGCCGTATGCGCCGGGCGAACTCACCCGCGCGGGCCGATAGATTCTCCGCGATGTAGTAGAGGATCTGCGCCTTGTTGTGCCCGGTGGTGGAGGCCCAACCCTCGGCAGCGTGGGCGGCCTCTACGGCGTTGCGGATGTCCTTGCGGTTGCCCTGCCCCACCTCGCCTATTAGCTCGCCGTCAGGTCCGTAGACGGCGGTGCTGTAGCCGGAGTCGGGGCGGGCCTGCTTGCCACCGATGTACAGTTTGGGCGTGCGGTCAATAGCGGGAGCGCCGAGTACCGGGTACTGAGTGCCGAGCAGGTCCAGTTCCTCGTCGGGCATCTCGTGGTGCCCGTTACCGTTACCGTTGCCATCAGCGTGGCCCCTGCCTGGGGTGTGCCCGTTGCTCGCCGCGCCTTTCTCCTCCGACACCAGGTATTCGGCGCTCGTCGCCTGGGCCTCCCATGCGGGGCGGACGTACTCGTACAGCCCTTCCCTCCCGCCTTCACGGCCGTAGCCACTCTCACGATAACCGCCGAAGCCCGAGGCCGCGTCGAACTGGTTGGTGCTGTTGATCCAGACGGTGCCCGCCTTGAGCTTGGCGGCAATGTCGAGGGCCAGGTTGATATTCTCGCTCCACACCGAGGCAGCCAAGCCGTACCGCGTGTTGTTGGCGAGGGCCACCGCTTCGGTGGGCGTGCGGAAGGTCATCGAGACCAGCACCGGGCCGAATATCTCGGTCTGGGCGATGGTGGACGAGGGCGACACGTTGGTGAAGAGGGTTGGCGGGAAGAAGCTGCCTTCGGTGGGGCACGACCACGACGGCTGCCACATGTAAGCCCCTTCATCGACGCCCTGCTGCACCAGCTTCTGTATCGCCTGCAACTGCGTCGGCCCCACGATGGCCCCTATGTCCATCGCCTTGTCCAGCGGGTCACCTATGCGCAGCCGCTCCATGCGGTAGCGCAGCTTTTCTTCCAGCCGCCCGGCTATCCCCTCCTGGGCCAGCAGGCGGGACCCGGCGCAGCACACCTGCCCCTGGTTGAACCAGATGGCGTCCACCACGCCCTCTACAACACTATCGAGGTCTGCGTCATCGAACACAATGAAAGGCGACTTGCCGCCAAGCTCCAGCGATAGCTTCTTGCCGCTGCCCGCCGTAACTTTGCGGATATGTCGCCCGATGTCGGTGGAGCCGGTGAAGGCGATCTTGTCCACGCCTGGGTGGGTCAGGATGGCCTCGCCCGCCGTGCGCGCCTCACCCGTAAGGATGTTCACCACGCCCTTCGGCAAGCCCGCTTCGTCGCAAATATGGGCGAAGGCCAGGGCTGTCAGGGGGGTATAGCTAGCGGGCTTGAGCACCACAGTGTTGCCCATAGCTATAGCGGGCGCGATCTTCCAGGCCATCATGAGCAGCGGGAAGTTCCAGGGGATAATCTGCCCCACCACGCCGACGGGCACCATGCCGGGCATCTCGGTTTCCATCAGCTGTGCCCAGCCCGCGTGATAGTAGAAGTGGCGGGCCACCAGGGGGATGTCGATGTCGCGGGTCTCGCGTATCGTTTTGCCGTTGTCGAGGCTTTCGAGCACTGCCAGCAGGCGGGAGTGCTTCTGCAACAGGCGGGCAATGGCGTACATGTAGCGCGCGCGGACGTGGCCGGGCGTGATGCTCCAACTCTCAAAGGCGCGTCTCGCGGCTGCCACCGCCCTATCGGCGTCTTCAGCAGTGCCGAGCGCCACCTTCGCCAGGGGCTTGCCGCTCGCCGGGTTCTGGCTGTCGAAGTACTTACCGCTACTGGGTGCTACCCACTCGCCGTCGATGAAGAGGCCGAACGGCTGGTGCCGCTCGATCCACTGCAATGCAGGCTCTTTCGCCTCCGGCGCGGGGCCGTAATCAAGCGTCTCGAAGATTTCCGCGACTGTAGCCATGTCTATTCCTCCAGGTGCTGCCGTCCATTACCTGCCAATCTTCAGTCTTGTGCGTGCCTACATCGTACCACGTTTCATGCTTCAGATAAAGCCCCGAGCCGCTGGTACCCAAGCTACGTACATCGGTACCCTGCTGCCCCTGTCATCCTGAGCGTAGCGAAGGATCTCAAGAAGGTGGACAGGGGTGTTGTTGAATACAAGGACAATCGTGACGTAGGTTCAGCACGAGAGAAAAGCCAACATCTGAGATCCTTCGCTACGCTCAGTACCTGGCTAACGAAGGAATGTCAGCTAATCGAGACACATATGGTGCCAGGCGACGCCCCGCGATTGAAATCGGGGGCTACACTCTGCAAAGTCCCACAAGGGGACTCCTCTACCCTCCTACTCTCTGAAGAACGGCCCTCCTGCACAAAGGCAGTCCCGCAGGGACTTTGCACTGTGTAGCCCCCGATTTCAATCGCGGGGCGTCGCATGGCATCATGTGTGGCTTCTCACACGCATGTAGCCCTATTGGCTGACATTCATTAGCATGGTACTCAGGATGACAGGGTAGGGCTGTGGTTCTGCTATCTTAGCGTGCGCTACCGAAGGAGGCACATCGCATCCTGCCCCTACGCGGCACCTTCGAGCAACTCCAGCAAGCCCTCGGGGTAGAGCGGCGCGCCTGGGCCGAACTCCGACAAAGGCTTCCAGAGGGCGCGGAACGGCATATTGTCGTCCTCGCGGGCGTTTAGCTCTCCCTGTTCGTAGAGGGTAGCATCGGCAAGTACGCCGTCGTAGACCAACACGATCTCGTGTCCGGGCAGGCCGTTGTAGACGAAGATGTTCTCCAGCGTGCCGAGAAAGCGCAGGCTTTCGGGCGTCACCTCCGCGCCTAGCTCCTCGCGTATCTCGCGGATCACCGTGTCCCTGCTGCGCTCGCCAAACTCGATCGCGCCGCCCAGCGGACGGTAGAAGGTCTCGCCCTTCACCGCGTCTACGCCTTCGGCAACCAGGATGCTGCCGTTGTGGCTGAAGATGCAGATGGCTACCGTCCTGATCTGCCTGTCCTTCAAGACTCCGCTGTTTAGCGCGGCCTGATGCACCATCGTTTCACCTAAGATTCGCTCTTCCATACTATTATCCCAACCTACATAGGGTTATAAGGGCATCATTAATCGCTACCAAAGCTCAACGGTCGCTCCGCAAGCACGGGATTGTCTAGCTCGTAAAGCTCGGCCTCCGGGTATACCTTCAGCAGCTTCGGCGGGTTGTCGCCTGAAACGACTAGACCGCTCTCCTCCACAATACCACCAAGCGTCTGCGCTGGCTTGTTGACCACAACCAGGACGCGGCGCTTGTCTTTGACTCCCGAGTACATATAGTCGAGTGGCACGCCATACCGGTCCATATAGTAAGCCAGGGGTGATTCGGAGGGCACGGGCGCAAGCAACACGTCCCCCGGCTCAAGATAGTCTTTCAGGAAAATGGCAATCTGTTCGGCGTCCCGCAGCGTTCCCGTATCGTTGGAAAAATATACCGACCGCGACTGCCAGCCGCTTACCGCCAGGAGGGCGCACGTAACCACAGGCACGAGCGGCCACACTCTACCCAGCGTCGCGCGGTAGCTGCCGAGACGCTCTTGTGCCAGCTTGAGCGGGTACAGGACACCGGCGGCAGCTATTCCCAGGTACAGAGGCAAAAGAAAGAGCCACACACGCGCGTAGGGCACCACTCGCTGCGCGAGCACCACGGGCAAGCTCCACAATAATACGGCAGCCACAACCGGGACTCGGTGCCTGGATACGACGGCATGCAATAGGCCCGCTACGACGAACCCAATAGCCAGCAGGAGAGACAGCAAGGCGGGCGTATCGCGGTCCCACTGCTCCCAAACCCCGGCAAAGCCCGCCCATAGGTCGCCCAGAAACGACGTACCGGACCGGGCGGTCACGTATGGATTGGCTACTATGGCTCCAGGTCCGTATGTGACCAGCACCGGCAGGTAAAGGAGCAGCGTCAGCAGGGCCGTCCAGAGCAGCGAAATCGCGCCGTGCCGCAGCAGAAGGTCACGCCGCACGGGGGAGTCCCTCACAACGATGGATAGCACCAGCCAGACCACCACGATGCCGAACGGGTAGAGCATCACGGGCACGGTGTAGAAGCCGAGGGCCGAGATAATCGCGAAGATGAGCCAGCCGAAGAGGTTATTGGACCGCTTGAGGTAGAGCGCGAGAGTGAAAAGTAGAAGAAAGAATAGCGTCACCAGGGTGTAGCCCCGCGCGTTGGTAGAATACTCTACCAGCGGTGACGAAGCTGCCACAAGCCCGGCAGCAAGCAAAGCCGCGTGCCTGCCGTAGAGACCCCGCACCAGCACGTAGGTAGCAGGTATGACCGCTATGCCCGCTAGCAAGGCAGGCAAGCGGATGGCCCATTCACGGTTGCCGAATATATTGTAGCTGAGATGTACCAGGAAAGTATGGAACAGGTGATTGTTGGGCGTGGAATACTTAGAGAGACCTATCCAGAGGGGTTGCGAGGCGTAGCGCATGACGGTAAACGCCTCGTCGTTGCGCATCGGCTGAAACAGGAAGGCCAGTCGTATGACAATGCCAACCAGCATTATCAGGAGGAGCGCATAGAGGCACACTCTGCTGTCGCATCTTACAAAGTTTTGCCGGTAAGACTGTAGGTCCCGGCGGAACAAGGGAATTGACGTTGCAACGCCGGAGAAGTAGGCACGCACCTGCCTGCGGAAAGCGAATAGCAACACACCGCCAAGCAACAGTCCAACCCCGCCCACTCGCAGACGGGCGACTATTGTCTCGTAGTAGGCCGGGGTGAGAATGTTCGTGTTGCCCCGGAAGATGTAGGGAGCAACCGCACGCTCCACCAGCTCGAAGGGCAGAAACGATACGATGAGGAGCACACCACCCAGGAACGCAAGCAGCAGGGATACACCAAGGAGGGCAGTTCTTGCTCTATCCTTGCTCTTTCGTCCGGGCCTGGTGGGTGGTTGCGACATATTTCACTCGCCTCAGCCCCGGGAAGCGGCGGCCTCCAAAGCCCTCGCGCGTCTGCCACGCCGGCGGCCCACCCACCGGGGCACGAGCACGGCGAGGGTATAGCCCGCCAGCACGCACAATTCCGGCATCACCGGGTGGCGGAAGCGGCTCAGGCTCTGAGGCCCGCCCGACATAAAGACGAGGTATGCCGCCACCAGCACAACCACGAGCAGCATTGCGCTACGGGCCTCCCGTGCGGATAGAGCAAGTAGGCTGCCGAGCAAATACACTGCCAGCAGCCCCCCGAAAAGCAAGTTCACCAGCAAGAGCAGTGGGTTCTCAATGAGCAAGTATCGCAACGTCTCTCCCATGCCCGCGTTCACGGCTATCCCAAAGCCGCTACCCTCGTAGAGCTTGAGCAGAAGCAGGTATTCAACGCCGCCGGGGTTGGTCAGTGTTTTCAGGACGCCTGTGAAGTGTATCCTGGAGTAGGCGGGCAGGTCAGCGAGTACGGCCTTTCTGCCCTCGCTGCCCATGTACTCGTACACGCTGCCGGGCCGCCATGCGCGTTGCTCAGGGTGCTGCCTGAAGTATACCTCCAGGTCGCTGTAGCCTAACTCGTCCTGCACCACATAGTAGGGCACGCCCCGGTGGGAGGCTGTGACGGACGCCCCCTGGTAGAAGTACCAGTTGATGTCGGAGATAGCCGAGAAGCCGTGGTAGGCGGCTTGCGTCTCGTTCCGCCACTCCCACAGCCTGACAGCTCCCAACGAGACTGATAGGAACAGCGCGGTCAAGCCCACTGCCAGGAACAATTGCCGCCCGCGAGACACCACCCAGGTCAACAGCACCGGAGCCAGTAACAGCGGCAAATAGAGGCTTATCGGACGGACGTAGGCAGTAGCTGCCAGCACCAGGGCAGAGGCCACAAGGTAGGCAAGAGCGCGGCGCTCCAAGTAGCTAAGGAAGAGGTAAAGAAAGAGCGCCACCAGGAAGGTGAATAGGGTTTCGGTCAGTATACGCGTGGTGAAGAGTATCGAAAGCGGCTCGACCGCGTAGAGCAACGCGCAAACGGTAACGATACGTTCGCTTTTGAACAGGAGCAGCCCTACCCTGTAGACCAGGTAAACCGTGAAGCAGCTAATGAGGACCTGCAATCCAACCGCCACAAGCTCCAGGTGGCCCAGCCAGGCGCCGGGCAGAAGCAGCAGGGGATAGCCGGGAGTGCGGATGATCTCAGGCAGGCCATTGATGGCGAAACGGCCTGTAGCCGCCCAAGCCTGGGCCGCCTGTATGTAGGAGCCGGTATCGAGGGTGTGGAAGGCGGTAATATCACCGCCGGAGACAAGCAAGGCCATTATAGCAAGCAGAGCGCGCAGGCCGAATGCCAGGAGCAAGACCCACTTAATTTGCAACATGCCGCTCAAACCTGTATAGCTGAACTCCGTGCCGCTGCTGCCAACTCCGCAACACTAAGGCATAGGGTGCCTGTAGGCTGCCGAGTAGCGCCCTGTAACGAAGTACTCAAGCTGGCGCTCTATGTCGGTGAGCAGGCCGCTGGCCCCGATGCGGAAGAGGTCGGGCATCATCCACTCGTTGCCAAGCTCTTCCTTCATAAGGATGAGCCAGTCGAGGGCTTGCTTGGCCGAGCGGATGCCGCCTGCGGGCTTGAAGCCGACCTTGTGCCCGGTGCGGTCCAGGTACTCGCGTATGGAGCGCACCATCACCAGGCTGACCGGGAGGGTGGCGTTGGTAGGCTCTTTGCCGGTGGAGGTCTTGATGAAGTCGGACCCGGCCATCATGCACACGATGCCCGCCTGGTAGACGTTGCGCATGGTGGCAAGCTCGCCGGTGGCGATGATCGACTTCATGTGGGCGTCACCGCACGCCTCGCGGAAGTCGCGCACTTCGTCGTAGAGAGCCTGCCAGTTGCCGGTGAGCACGTGGGCGCGGGAGATGACAATATCGATCTCCCTGGCCCCGGCTTCCACCGAAGTCCTGATCTCTTGCAGCTTGGTCTCGTGGCTGGTCTGTCCGGCGGGGAAGCCGGTGGACACGGCGGCCACGGGTATATTGGTGCCCTCCAGCGCCTCTACCGCCACCGGCACGAGGTTGTTGTAGACGCACACCGCCCCAACTTTGATGCCCAGGCGTCTCGCATCGAGGGCCTCAAGCAGGTCGTCGCGTACGGGTCGGCGGGCCTTGGCACACAGGCGGATTACGTTGCCGGGGGTGTCGTCGCCCGACAGGGTGGTAAGGTCGATAACGGTGACGGCGCGTAGGAGCCAGGCGGCCTGCCACTCCTTCTTGACGGTGCGGCGGGTGACGAGGCTGGCGGCGCGGCGCTCCACGGCGCTACGGTTGATGCGGGTGCCGTACACCCAGTCGAGGTCGAGGGGCGTGCCGGGGTTGCGCTCAAGATGGGGGGCGGCTTCCACGTGGGGCTTTGGCCGCGCCTCGGCCGGGGCATGTGATGCCCCGTTCTTGCCTCCACGCTTGCCGTCCAGAACCGCCTGCTGCTCGTCTTTGACAGTGCTAGCCATCGCCATTCCCTCCCGTGCTCCCGCGCTACATTGCAACACTGTAGTATAGCATAACACGCGCCGAAGATTGCGCATCGCCTTGCCGAAATAAATCCAAGTCGAGCTACCCATCGTAGTATTGAATGAAAGTTGCCGTTCTAGTGTGTTCGCCCTCCACCATTCCGCTAGATCGGCAATGACCATTTAATGAGCTAAACGCCAAGACGCCAAGACGCAGAGACCGCGCCAAGGTTTAGAAGGTTTTGAGAGTACAAAAAGGACCAGAGTACGACATCACGTACTCTGGTCCTTCTGCTTAGAACACTCCACCTATCTTGGCGTGGTCCTTGGCGTCTCCGCGTCTTGGCGTTTAGACCTGACCGTCTTCAGCCGCGCGGTTGGCTTCTATGCTGCGCCGCTCGATGCGCCAGATCAAGGTGCCGGCTATCACGCTCACCACCAGTTGCGTGCCGAAGAGCATGAAGAACGGGAAGTGCTGGTTGATCTCGTACAGCATGATTACCACCATCGAGCTGACGAAGCCCGCTACCGTGCGCGTGGTGCTGGTGATGCCCTGGATGCGGCCCCTCGCGTTGTCGGGCGACAGGTTGGCGATGAAGGCGCTGATCGCAGGTATGCGCATCGCCACCAGAGTACCCTCAAACAGGCCAAGCAACGCGATCAGGAGCAGGTTCTCGGTCAGCGCGTAGGTCAGGTAGACCAGGCTGGCGAGGGCCGCCGGGATGGCTATGATGGGAGCGAGCCGGTACTTGTCGGCCCACCTGCCCGTAATCGGCATGAGCACCATTAGCGGCAGCGAGAAGGTGATGAAGGTCAGGCCGATGTATGAAGTTGAAGCTCCAAGGTCGTCCAGCCAGAGCGTCCACAGCGCGATGAACAGGCCGTCCTCGATGCCGCTGGCCGCGATCATCAGCAACGTGCTGAAAAGCGCGGGCCGGAACAGGTGGCGGGGTATCTGCTTACGCACGGCGGTCTCGGCCCCCACAGCCGCTACTTCAGAGGGAACTTCAGCCCCCGGAGGACGCTCCCCCGGCTTGCGGTTGTGCATGCGCTTGAGCAGGAAGGCGGCGGTCAGGAGCGAGGTCACGCCGCCGAAGATGAAGGGCGATGCATAACCCATCGTATCGACCATGATGCCGCCCATCGCCGGACCGAGCATGAAGCCCGCGCTGAAGGCCGAGCCGAGCCAACCGAAGGCCGCGCCACGCTCCTTGGCGGGCACCGCGTCCATCACGTAGGCGTTGGAGGCGGGCTGTATGGCCCCACCGGCGGCACCTTCCACGAAACGCAGCACGATGAAGTACCAGGGGTTGTCCCACAGGAGGAAGGCGAACGAAATGATGCCCGCCACCGCAATGCCGAACACGAGCAGAGGCTTGCGGCCCCACTTGTCCGATATCCAGCCGCCCGGCAACTGGAACATGAAAGTGCCCAGGAGGAACGAAGAGGCCATGAGGCCAAGCTCGGCGGCGGTGGCACCCAGGTCGCGGGCGTAGATGGCGCGCACGGGCACAATCGCGCCCACGCCGATGAGCATGACGAACACGCCCAGGCAGATAAGCCCCAGGTCCGGGTAGCGGAACATGGGATTGTTGCTCAGTCTATTCCTCATTCTGTTGGACCAGCTATTTGCTTGCACTGGAATGGCACTCATACCGAGGTGCCTCCTTCCGGCCGCCACGTGCGGGCAGCTAACATAGAATGATGAGTAGCCGCTAGACCACTCATCGCTCTAACTATACCAAATGGGACATGGACACCGACACAGTCGCAAGTACCATTTAGCTGCGGAAAGAGTACACCTTAAGTCTCACCCGTAATCAGGAATACAGACCGGCTGAAAAACCGCCTACTGAAGCGTGTAAACTATCGAGATTTTACTGCCAAGATAGTACCACCCCGTTGAAAACCCCTTCCCCGAGCTTGGCTGGAATGATCAAACCACCACGGGCAACGCCGACGGCTCTGCCTGCGCAGCAGAATGCGCCACCGGCACGATGCCATTTAGCCGGAGACTGCTCGGAATCACCACCCCAACCGCTCCTCTCGATCTTAGCTATCATCGACACCGGGTAAACGTTCGCGACTTCCAACTGTGACAACACGCTTGGCGATGGCCGGGAAGATAATATCCTTCAGCACAGTGGCCCCATACATCATTTGGAGAGCACGTCCGGCAGGCGATCAGTTATGTGCTTATGGCTGCGATCAACCCGGCTTGCGGGCCAGGAGGATCTCCGTGTCACCCGGCCAATCCCAGAACAGACCGCTCGTAGAACGGGTCGTGAGCTCCGAGCGAACATCGGCTACGAAGTTCTGCAACCGGTCACCGAACAGATGGGGCGCGGCGAATGAGGTCGAGAAGTAGTTTGCGAGCACGCCGTCGATGTCCTGGACGATGTCCAGGCGGCTGGCACAGAAGATGCGCCGGGGCGGCCCGAACCGGGTGCGGGCGAGTGCATCTTCGTGCCGATCTACGGTCGGTGCAGCAACCCCCTGCCCGGCGCGGCGGTCCGGGCCGAGGTAGCACTGGATGAGTGCACGGATCATGTCGTGCGGGATCGGTGGGTGCCCAGGGCCAGGTGGCTGCGGTCGGCCTGCGTGCGCGTGACCGATCAGCGCCAGAGCGCCGCCTGGTTCGAGGATCTCGTACACGGCTTCGGCGACACGTTCGCGGTCGGTCCAGTGGAACGACTGGCCGAAGGTCACCAGCTTGAACGTACCGAGGTCGAGCACGGGGATGTCCTCGGCGTGGGCCTGCACCCACCGGGTGTTAGCGATCCCTGCTTGATCGGCCCGCCGCGCGCCCTCAGCCAGCATCTCGGCGTCCGGGTCCATGCCAAGCGCCTCCGCGAAATAGTCGGCCAACGCGAGGGTGATCACGCCGGGTCCGCAGCCGACATCGAGCAAGCGCCCGGCGCCGTCCAGACCGACTTCGCTGGCGAGCGTGCTGGGCAACGCACGCGAGTAGGGCGGCCGGCCGTGTGCGTAATAGGCCGCGCTGCCCCGGTATAGTGTCGGATCGTACGGCACGTTCGTCCCCTGTTGAACCTTAGCTGACCGGATCGTAGCATACCGGCGGACAACGGTCAAAGGTGCCTGCCTGCTGAGAATCAGTGGCGGCGGGCGAATCCGATGGGCAGCGCCGCCAAGTCGGGTTTTTCAACACGCCGGGACTGTTACGTAGAGGCAAGAAGATAACAGGTCACGCTTCCGGCGTGTCGGCAAGCACCTCCTTGGCCGAGCGTTTGCCCTTCCGCTGCCCCGCTTCGCCTGCCTGGGCCTGCTTCTCGGGGTGGGTGGCGTAATAGTCGCACCAGTCGCGCACCACGCATTTGGGGCACTTGGGGTCGCGCCATACACATATACGCTGGCCGTGCAGGAGCAGATTGCGGTGGAAGGCCAGCAAGTCGGGGGCGCTGGAGGGGTCGGGCAGGAACTTAGGGAGGATGTCGTGCGCGGGGTTGGCCTCCACCTTCTCACTGATGAGACCCAGCCGGATACTCACCCTGTGAACGTGCGTGTCTACGGGCAATACGGGCCGCTTGCATGCGAACAGGAGCACGCACGCGGCGGTCTTCGGCCCCACACCACCCAGGCTCTGCAACCAGGCGTTGGCCTCGTCTACCGGCATGTCGTACAGGAAGGATAGGTCGAAGTTGCCCCGCTCCTCCTTGATGCGCTGGAGCATAGCTTTGACGCGGGGGGCCTTCTGCTCAGGCCAGGTGGTGCCGCTGACCGCCTCCCGTATCTCCTCAACCGGGGCCTCAGCAAGCTCCTCCCAGGTGGGCCAGCGCCGCTTCAGCTCGTTGTAGGCAGCCCAGGTCTGAGGGTCGGCGGTGCGGTGGGATAGCAGCGTCTCGATGAGGGTGCCTAGGGGGTCGAGCACCGGCCAGTTAGGCTCGCCGTACTCCTCCCGCAGAAGGGCCAGCACCGCCCGCGCCTTGGCCCGCAACGGCTCGGCAGCAGATTCCTCCCGCGCTATATCGACCTCCCGCTCAACCTCGCTGAGGGGTGGGCCTTCGTTGGGGGCGGGCCACTTCTCGCGCTGGTGGGTGTCTATGCGGGGCATGGCGGCTCCTCCTTGACGTACTTGGTATGCTGAGCAATTAAGGTCCAGCACTCCTAAGTTGAACTAGCATTATCAATAAAGGCCAGACCATCCCCTAGTCTGGAAATATAGCGACAATTGAGGCTTTTCAGTTCCGCTCGTATACCTGGATATCTGAAATCCTTTACGTTAGTTCTAAGGAAGCACTTTGATTCGTCCGGGTCTTGCGTTCCAAGATCGCGAATAATAACAGATAAAATAATCGCATC
>DASVRN010000207.1:0-15449 GCA_036388595.1 Chloroflexia bacterium | reverse complement strand
AGGGGCCTGTGGTGATCGACTCCAAGACCGGGTCGTCAGGTTCGGGCAAGGAGCCGGGCGATGGCACCCACCACCCGGTGCGCTCGCAGGACTTCCGCGCCTACAACCTCCTCAAGCACCGCCACCAGCCGGAGATAGCCCAGGAACTCGCCAAGTGGCAGGGCGAGGGGGAGAGCAGCATGCGGGTGGTGTTTACGCCCCACTCAGCGCCTATGATACGAGGCATCTTCACGACCGCTTACGCCTTCCCCTCCCGCCCGGTGAGTAAGAGTGAGTTGCAGGACATTTACAGGGAGGCATACGAGAAGGAGCACTTCGTTCGCCTGGTGGACAACGCCAGGGTGGCGGTGGTCACCCATTCCAACTTCTGCGACATATCGGCGGCCACCGACGGAGAGGGCACCATCATAGTCACCAGCGCCATAGACAACCTGGTGAAGGGTGGCGCGGGCCAGGCGGTGCAGAACCTCAACGTGGCGTTCAGCTGGCCGGAGAAGCTGGGGCTGACCTTTCCAGGGACGATGCCATAGCTGACACACTGCCGTAGCTGCCTGGATAGCAAGGACCAAGCCTCTACTTTGTCATTCTGAACGCAGTGAAGAATCAGGTGGCTGTAGATACTGTTGAATTGCCGCGACCAAGCCCCGCCTTTGTCATTCTGAGCGTAGCGAAGAATCTCGTCCTTCAGCACAGAGTAACACCTTTCTTGTCTCGACCACGACCTGAATACCTAATGCCACTAAGGGAATAGAGAAAAGGGTAACATCGGTGGTGAGGGACGAGATTCTTCACTGCGTTCAGAATGACAAAGCAGTAGCGTGGTCGCCACAGTTCTACAGCCTCCATCACCACCTTCTTGAGATCCTTCACTGCGTTCAGGATGACAATGTGGGGCTTGGTCGCCGCAGTTCAATAGCATCCTTACCCACCTGATTCTTCGCTACGCTCAGAATGACAAGGTCGGGGCAGGGTTCTCGATGTCAGCCATAGGGGGCAAAGGCAGACAGTCACGCGACGCAACCTTCTAAACCCTTAATAGGACAGAAAACAGGAGCAATCATGCTAACGACACAGGACGTACAGGTAGACCGCCAGTCTGTGATAGACGAAGAGACTCGCGCCCAGCTAGGCACCTACGCCAAGCTGCCCATCGTGGCGGTGCGAGGCGAGGGTATCATGCTGTACGACGCCTCCGGCAAGGCTTACCACGACTTCTACTGCGGGCATGCGGTGACGCTGACGGGGCACTGCCACCCGAAGGTGGTGCGGGCCATACAGGAGCAAGCCGAGACGCTGATCTTCTACTCCAACATCGTCTACAGCGAGGTGCGGGCGAAGTACGCGGGCATGCTGGTGAGCGTGGCCCCTGAGGGGTACGGGCAGGTCTTCTTCTGCAATTCGGGGGCTGAGGCCAACGAGACCGCGCTCAAGCTGGCCCGCAAGTTTACCGAGCGGCCCACTATCGTGGCTATGGAGGGTGGATTCCACGGGCGCACGATGGGTGCCCTCGCCTTGACTGCCAACCCCAAGTACAAGAAGGGCTTCGAGCCGCTGCTGCCGGGGGTGGAGTTCGCACCCTTTGGAGACCTGGCCGCTGTCGAACGGCTCATTGGAGAGCAGGAAGTGGCCGCCGTCATCATCGAGCCGATACAGAGCATCGCGGGCGTGCGCATGGCCGAGGCTGACTATTACCGGGGCCTGCGCGAGTTGTGCGACAGGAACGGCTCGCTGCTCATCTTCGACGAGATACAGACGGGCCTGGGGCGCACGGGCACTCTGTGGGCGGGCGAGCACTGGGGTGTCACGCCCGATATCATCACCCTGGCGAAGGGCATAGCGTCGGGGGTGTCTATGGGCGCGACTCTCATCTCCACCCGCATAGCCGAGACGGTCCACCTGGACGAACATGGCTCCACCTTCGGGGGCAGCCCCATCGCCTGCGCTGCCGCCACCGCCACCCTGGGCGTCATCCTCGAAGAGGGCATGCTGGCCCACGCCGCCGCGATGGGCGACCTGATGAAGTCGCGCCTCTTGGAGCTACCTCATGTGGTTGAGGTGCGCGGCCTGGGCTTGCTCCTCGGTCTGCGCCTCGACGTGCCCGCCAAGGACGTGCAGGCCGCCGCGTTGGAGCAGGGGATCATCCTGGGCACCTCCGGCGACCCCAACGTGCTGAGGGTCATGCCGCCTATGGTGGTTACTACAGAGGACGTGGAGCGCCTGGTATCGGTGCTGAGTAGCGTGCTTGGTGGCCTCTAGCGTGGTACAGCCCCAGGGGACCGCTAGCGTGGAGTTGGAAGGTTACAGGGGCAAGCGCTTCGTCGTAAAGCTGGGCGGCGAGGTCATGCAGAACGGGGCGGGCCTACGTGCTATGTCGGCCGACATAGCCCAATTGTCGTCGCGGGGCGTAAGTGTGGTTGTGGTGCATGGCGGTGGGCCGCAGGCGGATGCGCTGACCCAACAACTCGGACATACCGTGCGCAAGGTACAGGGGCGGCGTGTCACGGACGATGCGGCCCTGGAAGTCATCAAGATGGTGTACGGTGGCAGCATCAACATAGAGATGCTGGCGGCGTTGCGGGCGAGTGGGGCCAGGGGAGTGGGGCTATCGGGCGTGGACGCGGGCCTCATCACCGTCACCCGCCGCCCGCCTACCCTGGTGCGCGAACCGCAGACCGGCAGCGAAGAGATGGTCGATTACGGGCACGTAGGCGACCTGGCCTCTGTTGATGTGGCCGTGCTGGACCTGCTGCTGGGTGCCGGGTACGTGCCCGTGGTGGCTTCGCTGGCCGCCGACGTCGAGGGCAACATCTACAACATCAACGCCGATACGGTAGCCACCATACTGGCTAAGGCCCTGGACGCCGAGGGCCTGTACCTTGTGACGAACGTACCTGGCATCCTCCGCGCCCCCTCTGACCGCTCCTCCCTTATACCTGTTTGCACCGCTTCCGAAGCCAGGGCTTTGATAGACGGCGGCATAGTATCGGGCGGCATGCTGCCCAAGGTGCAGAACTGCCTCAGTGCCCTGCGTGGTGGCGTCAAGCAGGTGCGCATCCTCGACGGCTCCAAAGAGGAGTCGCTGCTGCTCCAAAGTCTTACCACGTCCGGTGTCGGCACGGTGGTCATGAACGATAAGTGATAGAATAGATCCAACCAACAGCGCCATGTCCACCACCGACCCTTTACAAATCCGAAATCCGAAATCCGAAATCCCAAATCGGGCCGAGCCTATAGACCGTCTGCGCGATTACGTGCGCCTGCTTGGCGAGCTGGTGGGTGACGTATTGCGCGAGCAGGGTGGAGATGGGCTGCTGGAAGCGGTGGAGCACCTGCGCACTTCCGCTATCGCCCTGCGGTCTCCTTCGGGCGAGCATGAGAGTCGGGAACAGGCCCTGCTTGATTGGGTGCATAGCCAGTCCACACAACGCTTGCAGCAGTTGGTGCGGGCCTTCAGCGTCTACTTCCACCTCATCAACCTGGCCGAGCAGCACCACCGTGTGCGCACCCTCATGGAGCGCGAGCAGACCGAGCACCCCCTGCGCGAGTCCATTGCCGGCGCTATCGCTACCTTGCGTTCGCACAGCCTGGACGCGGAGGAGGTGCTGGAGAGCATCACCCGGCTGGACGTGCACCCCGTCTTCACGGCGCACCCGTCGGAGGCCCGCCGCCGCACGCTGTTGCAGCACCTGGAGCGCACGGCCGCCGATATAGCCCGCCTAAACAACCCGCAGGTGCCGGGCGGCGAGGCCGCTACCCTGGACGACCTGCGCACGCGCATCACCCTTCTCTGGCAGACGGCGGAGACGCGCATTGAGCGCCCCAGCGTGCTGGACGAGGTGCGTAGCGTGCTCTACTTCGCCGCCGGGACCGCCTACAACGTGCCCCCCCAGGTGCAAAGGGCGCTGGAGAGCGCGGTGGCCGGGGCGTACGAGGGCGCTATTCCCCACGCGGGGAGCCTAAAACCGATACTGAGGCTGGGCACCTGGGTGGGAGGCGACCGGGACGGCAACCCGGCGGTCACCCCGGAGATTACGCGGGCGGCGGCGCGTATGTCGAGGGCGGCTATTTTGAGGCGCTACCGCAACGAGGTTGGCACCCTGGGCCGCGAATTGAGCGTATCGGCCCGGCTGAGTGGCGTTTCGGGCGAGCTAACGCGGTCGATAGAGCGCGACCGGGAACGGCTCGGTTTGCAGCCGGTGAGCCAGTGGGCCGACGAGCCTTACAGGCGCAAACTGGGGCTTACCGGGGAGAGGCTGCGGCGCACCGAGGAGGGCGGGCCGGGCGAGTACGAGTCGCCTGGCGAGTTGCTGGCGGACCTGAGGGAGATAGAGCGCAGCCTCCGGGAGCACGGCGGCAGGCGGGTGGCGGACGGCCCCCTGCTCGACCTCATCCGCCGCGTGGAGATATTCGGCTTCCACCTGGCCGAGCTTGAGATTCGCCAGCACGCCGAGAAGCACACCGCTGCCGTGGCCGAACTGTTGGGCCTCACGGGACTCTCCGGCTACGAGAGCCTGCCATACGACGAACGGCAGGCGGTGCTTGAGAAAGGGCTGGTAGGGCAGGCTATATCGCCCCTCCCCGATGCTTTGTCCGCCTCCACACGCGAGGTGCTGGACACCTTCAGGGCGATGTCAGACATTCAACGGATGGGCGGACCTGAAGCCTGCCAGACCTGCATAATCTCGATGACCCGGCACGCGAGCGACGTTCTGTCGGGGCTCTTCCTGGCACGGGAGGCGGGGCTGTTCCTGTGGCCTGGGGGCAGGCAAGCCGCCACGTCGAGGTTGGATGTGGTGCCGCTGTTCGAGCAGATACGCGAACTGGAGACCTGCGGCGAAATCATGCGGAGCCTCTACGGGAGCCGCCCCTACAAGGCCCAACTCCGGGCGCGCAAGAAACGGCAGCAGGTCATGCTCGGCTACTCGGACAGCAACAAGGACGGCGGCTATCTCTCGGCCAACTGGCAGATCTACGGGGCGCAGTCGGCCCTCGCACGTAGCGCCTCGGAAGCCGGGGTGGGGCTTGTGGTGTTCCACGGCAGGGGTGGGGCGGTGGGGCGCGGAGGGGGGCCGACCGGTCGCGCCATCATGGCCCGCCCGCCTGAGGCCCACCTACCCAACCTGAAGGTGACCGAGCAAGGGGAGGTGATCTTCGCCCGCTACAGCCACCCTGCCATCACCATGCGCCACTTCGAGCAGGTGGTGCATGCCCTGCTGGTGTCGTCCGCTGGCGGGGAGCGGGAGGCTGCCACGCCAGCTACTCCCGCCGAGTGGGTAGAGGCGATGGAGCGCATGGCCGCGGCGTCAATGTCGCGGTACGAGGGGCTGGTGAAAGACTCTCCCGCGTGCCTGGACTTCTTCCGGCGGGCCACGCCCTTCCCCGAGCTTGGCACCCTAAATCTCGCCTCTCGGCCCGTGAGCCGCGTGGGTGCCAAAGCGGACCGGGTGCAACTTGAAGACCTCCGGGCCATCCCGTGGGTCTTTAGCTGGACGCAGATACGGGCTAACCTGGCGGGTTGGTACGGCCTGGGGACCGCGCTACAATCGCAAATCGAGGCAGGCGGCCTGGAGACGTTGCAGGCGATGTACCGGGGCTGGCGCTTCTTCGCCATGTGCCTGGACAACGCCCAGATTAGCCTCGGCACCGCCGACATGTCCACGGTGAAGCGGTACGCTACCCTCGCGGAAGATGGCACGGGGGTATTCCTCCAGATAAAGGAAGAATTCGATAAGACAGTTAGCGCGATACTGCAAATAACCAGGCACGACGAGCTATTGGAGAAGTCGTCCATACTCTCCCGTTCCATCAAGCTACGCAACCCCTACGTCGATGCGCTACACCTGGCACAGATAGCCCTCCTGCGCCGCTACCGCTCCCTCCCAGAACACGCCCCGCAGGAGGAACGCGACTCCCTTCTCGACGCGGTGCACCACAGCATCAACGGCATCGCCGCCGGTCTGCAAACCACAGGGTGATGTAGGGGCACAGTACACAGTACCCTGACGGGTAGGCCTTACCTTACGAGAAGCTATCTCCTAAATAGCAGCCCCGAATACTGGGGACAAAACCTCTTCCTTGTCATTTCGAACGCAGTGAGAAATCTCGTCCTTCACCGGGATGTTACCTCTTTCTTGCGATGCTGCGGTGCTGAAGGAAAGGTGGTACTTGGGTGCTGAGGGACGAGATTTCTCACTGCGTTCGAAATGACAAGGGGGACCTTGTCGCCAGTACGCAAGGCTGCTATGTATGCGATGACTTCTAGTCGAAGATCCATACTCCCCCTGTCATCCTGAACGTAGTGAAGGATCTCAAAACCGTGAGTAGGGTTGATGTTGGATTTTGGACGAAATCACACATGGTGGCGAGGGTTCAACATAGCGGTCAAACTAGCATCTGAGATCCTTCACTACGTTCAGGATGACAGGGGCGGCAGGGTGCTTCAAATATAGCACCCTCATATGCAGGAACCAACAATAGCAAGCCCCCTCACGTTTCACGTTTCACGTTTCACTTATAATGTCGCTATGCGTATCGCTTTTATCGCGCCGTTTGGGATGCAGCCGAAAGGCACGGTCTCGGCCCGTATGATGCCGCTGGCCCGTGCGTTGGCCGAGCGCGGGCACGGCGTGCACGTAGTTGTGCCACCCTGGGACGACCCCAACGCGAGGCCCGGTGCCTGGTTCGAGAATGTAACAGGTGGCAAGGATGGCTGGTTGTGCGTGGAAACCCTTGTGCTGCCGGGGGGCGGGCCTAGAAGCTTGCGCCTCACGTGGCGCATAGTGCGGGCCGCACTCAACAAGCCCCGTCCGCTGGCGAACGTCGAAGGAGGGCGTACGCGCGTGCGCGAAGGCGGGCCTGACGTGGTACACGTCTTCAAGCCGGTGGGCTACAGCGGCCTGGCGGGATTCGCGCTATCGGGCATGCGGGTGCCGTGGGTGCTGGATGTGGATGACTGGGAGGGGCCGGGCGGTTGGGCCGACGTGAACCCCTACTCGCCCGCGCAGAAGCTGTCGCTCGCGCTGATGGAAGCCCTATTGCCGCGACTTGCCGGGGCTGTGACCGCCGCCAGCCGCACCCTCGAGGCCCGCACCTGGGATATGGGCCTGCCGCGAGGTCGCGTGTTCTACCTGCCGAACGGCGTCTCACGCAGCAAGTATGCCAACTGGCACCGCATACCCAAAGCTCACCTCTACCCCCAGGATAGTATTGGCACGCACCGGCCCATACTCCTGCTCTATTCGCGGCTGGCCGAGTTCCCCTGGCATTGGCCCCTGGAGGTGCTCGCGCGCGTGAGGAGGGACCACCCTGACACGTGTTTGCTGGTAGTAGGCGGCGGCTTCTTTGGCGAGGAGAAGAAGTTGCAAGGCGAGGCGCTAGCTATGGGCCTGGGGGAGAGCGTCAAGGTGCTTGGGCGCGTGCCTGAGGAGCAATTGTCGGTCGTGCTGTCGGCGGGCGACGTGGCCCTCTACCCGATGGAGGACACCCTGCTCAACCGCGCCAAAAGCCCGGTCAAGCTGCTGGAGGTTATGCTCATGGGGTTGCCCGTCGTAGCGCACCGGGTGGGACAGACGCCCGAGTTCCTGGGAGATGCGGGTGTGCTGGTGGAGGCGGGCGATGTGGAAGCGATGGCCGCCTCGGCATCTGCCCTGCTGTCGGACTCGGAGCGGCGCGGGCGGTTGGGTGAGAAGGCGCGGGAGAGGGTGTGGACCGAGTTCAACTGGGAGGGCTTGAGTGGCGTGGCCGAGCGGGCCTACCGGGCTGCACAGGGTAAGGCTGGCCCGCCGGGGGCATGACAAAGCCGAACACAAGGCTCGCTGCCCCCGCAGAAACAATAAAGCAATCACGCAAGCGACTGAAATTTTGACCCATCTGTATCCAGGAGGATTGTCGAGAAAGTGACTCGCTCGCGTGATGTAGTGCCTAAGGGCTATCTGCAAAGTGTAGAAACAAGCGGCTAAAGGTGGACCTTGTCATTTTGAGCGTAGCGAAGAATCTCGTCCTCCACCTAGATGTTACCCCTTTCGACTGCACCATAGCACCCTTACAGCAGTGCGGCAGTGCGGCAGTGCGGCAGTGCGGCAGTGCGGCAGTGCGGCAGTGCGGCAGTGCAGCACCATAGCAGCACCATAGCACGCTGTTGGCATAAGGAAAGGGGCAACTTGGGTACTGCGGGACGAGATTCTTCGCTGCGCTCAGAATGACAAAGGGGGATAGTATCCCGCACACCCAGCAGTTTGCAGATAGGCCCTAGTCTAGCCTCGTACCCGCCCGTTAGACCTGGCACCACTCGCTACCGGCTCAATATCCTCAGCATGCCCGTCATGCGCGGCTATATCTACAGACTCGCCGGGATCGGTTACGTCTGTAGATATAGCCGCGCGGCCCGCGATCCTGACCTGGCTGGTACGGCCGGTGGTTTCAGGTGCCGTATTGGCGGCTCCGCTGCCACCCGCCTCCGGACCACGGGACTCTACCAAGCGGTTGTACAGCAGTTCGATCTCATTTGCGCTCAGTTGCTCCAACCGCTTGCCGTTACAGTAGCGCGCGGCGGCTTTGCTCATGTGCGCGTAGGCTATGCCGTATTCCTCGGCCTTGCTGAGTAGATCGTCGAGCGACAGGGCGAGCGTCTCCGGCTCGGTGGGTTGCGCCGGTGCGGGCGGCGTGCTAGGTTCGAACTGCTTGATCGGTTCTTGCGCGCTGACCTCTCTCACAAGCTGTTGGTAGTCCGGGTCTACCAGCTTGCGCCCCAGAGGGTACAAGTGGCTGACGTTTGTCTTCACTACGGTCGCTTCGTGTTGAACGCGGAAGTCCTCGCCTAGCACCAGGGAGAGGTCGAAGGTCACGTCGGAGTAATAGTCGGTGCCGCCGATTGTCATGATGACCAACTGCCCCGCCTCGTTCTCATCCAGTTCCTGGCCCTGCGGCGCTGCGTGCTCCGTTATGGCGACCCACCGCCTGCTGACCCGGCAGAGCAGGTCGAGCACCTTCTTGGCCTTTGTTTGAAGCAGTTCAACCTCGCTGGTTGTAAGCTTGGCCCCTTCCCCGCGCTGCTGTTCGGCCATCTCTATGGCGCGGCCGTACAGTGTATCGAAGTAGCCGTTCCACGAGTCGAGCACCAGCCCGCCATAGAGTGGGTTGCCGTCCTGGTCCTTTTCGTCGATGGCCCACTGGATGTCCTCGAACAGCGTGTCGGGGTCGCACTCGATAGCATCAAAGCGTTCGTTCACACCCGGTACGTTGCGGGTCTTGAACTCGGTATCGAAGACGCATATCCTGCCGATGCCCGCCTCGGACATGGACAGCGCCAGGTGAGTCTTGCCGGTGTTGCTCGCCCCTCTGAATATGGTGATAAGGCGGCGCGCGGCGGGCCTGCGATTGAGCGGGCTGGACCTGTTCGCCATCTGATCGCGTGGCGCGACCGCGTTACCGAGAACCCTGTTCGTTGGCGCACTTGCCATGTGTATCTACCTCCTTACACGGACCTGACAGGACCCCGACCGCTACCGTTCGAGGGGCGGCCAAGGCGCTGACTTATAGCCTGGCTGGCTGTTTAGAAGATTGGCTCCCTGGCCCTGCGGCAATCCGGGGTACGTGCTGAGCTAGCAGGCACTGACTGTCTTGCTATCACGGGCAATTAGCCTGGCCCTGCTTGCACACAGATACTAATACTCACTTCTTAGAACTTATGTTCTACAAGAGCAGTATATCCCGCCCATCCAGCTGTGTCAATAGGGTTATCCACAACCACAATGGTTTGTAAGAGGGTGGAAAACAGTACTGATTGCTCGCAACGCTTCGCTACCTCTCACCCAATGGTGAGGATGCGCGGGAGAGGGTGGGGCAGAGTTCAACCGGCAGAAGTTGAGCGGGGTGGCTGAGTCGGCATATGTGACACTGAGGCACGCGTAGAGGACATATGTAAGATCAGTAGTAGCGCCGGAGCGGTGACAAGGCCAAATAGGGTCGCGCCTGTAACACCCATCACGAAGATATGTGCGAAGTCGTACGGCCCCATGATGATTCCGCCTGGGCCGCTATCTGGTGACAGAACAGGCGCGATTACATCGCCAGCGTATCTCCCGACGATAGCTCCAGTGGCCCACCCAAAGCCGCAGGCTGGTATCCAGTAACCGCTAAATTGAGTGCATATCCTCAATACCAGCCAGTTCAGACAACCATATGCTAACCCCCCTACGCCAAACTTGACTGCATAGCCAACGGTGCCCGATGTAACGCCTCCTGATGTGACCCAATAGACTATAATTTCGGACAGCACAAAGCTAACAAAGCAGAGGATTGTTGCTGCGATTGTTGCTAGCGTCCAGATTAGAGTGAATGATAACCATTGTGAGAACGTTTCTGAGCTGCCGTCTGCTACGTAGGCACTGGTCCTACCGAGCAGACCTCCAACCCTGCCGCGATTAATAGGCAGTCTGTCGATATAAGGCCACAGAACCAGGCCCTGCATAGTCCCAACAGAACCACCCACAATCACTACGAACAATATTATTCCACAACCTAAAGTGCCCATACCTACTGCAACAGTAATCGCCCAGCCTATGATGCCGCCCAAGGCAGTAGCCAGCACCCACAACGGCCAAAGGCTCCAAAGGTACGGTATCCGTCTTTTGGTATTTAGAGATCCAGGTGGGACGTACATTTATTAGAAGCCATCTCACAAATAGGAATGAGGAAGTGAGCACATGAGGTGGTCCTTGTCATTTCGAACGTAGTGAGAAATCTCGTCCTCCAGCACCCAAGTCTCACCTTTCATTCAATAATAGAGTCCCATAAGAAAGTGGAAACATCCCGGTGTAGGACGAGATTTCTCACTGCGTTCGAAATGACAAAGGCGGGGCTTTGTCGCCAGTGCTCCGGGCTGCTATTTATGAGGGCTTGTAGCTACTCATGTCGCAAAGCAGTCAAAGGGTCTAGTCTGGCGGCAACCGTTCAAGGGGCGGTGAAGGCACTGGCTGTAGGGTAAGTTGATTTCTGTAGGAGCAAAATAAGCGAAGGAGTTGTTATTACTCCAGACAAGACTGCTGCAACGGTACCGCTAACAAAGGCGAACAGCAATTCTCCGAAGCCTATCAGGATTCCACCTCCCAGGCTACGGGTCGGAAATGCCATCTCAAAAGCTATATCGCCGGCACGTAACCCCAGGAAAATACCTATGCACCAACCAAGTGGCGTAGTTATTACCCACAGGGCTGCATAACGGGAGTATGGACGCAGTACCAGCCATTGCAGGATGCCGAGCACTAGCATACCAGGGAAATAGACAATCACAGGCAGAATAGGATCACGGCTCGACGCCACATCATTACTAACAAGGACGTTTCCAATAACGCCCGCCAGTACCCAGCAAAATGTCAATGCTACCGTGCTTATCTGAGGCCATCTCGCTAACCATTGCTGATCCTGCGTCGTTGCATCAGTTCCAGCGAGGCACATTCGCAACACACGTGTTTGAAACAACCCTAGTGATAAGCCTACAGTGAGGCCCGCCAGCACCAACCCGATACCCAAACTCGCCATAGCAGCCACTATTGCGGCTAGCCAACCTATGCTTGCCCCATATAGGTGAGCGAGCACCCAGGAAAACACTATTTTAGTCTTGCCTGGCGCCAGTAGCCTACTCATGCCGCAAAGCAGTCAGGGGGTCCAGCCTGGCCGCGCGGAAGGCGGGGTAGAGACCGGCCACGATGCCCACGAGGGCCGCAAAGGTCATGACACCGCCCACAAGCTCCCAGGTCACCACGAAGAAGGGCGCGTCTATCGGGATCTGCTCGCGCCTCATATAATCGAGGATGACCTGGTTGAGCGCCAAGCCGAGCAGCCAGCCGCCAATCACTCCCACGATGCCGCCCAGCAGCCCTATCAACCCCGCCTCCACCATGAAGATACGCAGCACGTCGCCGTTGGACGAGCCTATCGCCTTCAGCGTGCCTATCTCCCGCGTGCGCTCGTAGATGCTCATTATCATGGTGTTGGCGATGCCCACACTGGCGACCGCCAGGGCCAGCAAGCCGACCGAGGAGAGCATCACCTGCAAGATGGTGAAGATGCGGTTCACCTGGTCCAGGAACGCCTGCAAGGTGTTGGTGTCCAGTCCGAATGCTTCCACCTGCCCCGCTACCCTGGGCGCGTCATCCAGGGAGCTTGTGTGTATCACTCCAGAGGCGTAGCCCTCTGCCTCCAGGATGTTGGGGTCGTTGTACCACCACTCCTTGATCTCCAGCTTGTCGGCGTTCCCCAATTCCGCCGCCAGGGGAGCCCGGTTGCCCATGATGCCCCGCACAGGCGTCTCCAGCTTGAAGCTATCTCCTCTTGGTGAGGTCACGGTGATGCTCGCCTGCTGCCCTACCAGGGAGGGATAGTCTTCAGGTCTGAAGCCCGAGCGACGTAGCAAGCGGTCGCTGAGCACCAGCCCGCGCTCATCGGGTGTGTTCTCCAGCGTTACGCCTTCCAGCAGCAGGTCCTGGCCGCTGAAGATACGGTCCATTGGCTCTTGCTCCTGTAACGTCACAGGGAAGCCCCTGCCCGCCACGGCTACGGTCATCTCCGGCGCGGTGGGCACCGAAACTATCACCTCCACCGAAGTGACCCCGTCTATGCCCTTGATACGCTCGATAGTTGAAGGGTTGAGGGGCACTGTTGGCCGGGTACGCACGTTCGGGTTGTCCCCGCCCACCGGTCGCGTGACCTGCGGGTAGACGAATACCGTGTCCAGCCCCAACTCCGATATGGTGTCGGTGATCTGCCGCTGGATGCCGATGCCCAGCGACACCATAGTCACAATCGTGATGATGCCCACGAACACGCCCACCGAGGTGAGCACCGTCCGCACCTTGCGCCGCCCCAGGTTCTGTACCGCTGTCAATAGTGTGTCGCTGATTCTCATGCTTTGTTTTCCATACTTCCTTAGCTCATGGGTTTTCCCGCTTCTAACGCGATTATAGATGGTGGGCAATAGGAACTACAAGCACTCAAGACGTGCGGGCTAGGTGGGTACATGGTCGTGAACGCGTAGGGAGGTGGCCCCTGTCATTCTGAACCCTTCGGCTACGCTCAGGGTAAACTCCGTGAAGAATCTCAAGAAGGTGGACAGGGATGGTGCTCAACGTGAGAGCCATAGTGCTGAAGGTTGACCGCAGCAGTAAGAGGAGCACCTGAGATTCTTCACTGCGTTCAGAATGACAGAGAGGGGCCTAGTGCTCATATCCGGCTTGGCTTCCGCAGTGGATTTGCCGGGTGTTGTTTGGCGCGTTATGCCTTTCGCATCTTCCTTTTACATGCCATGTACGCTTGGCTATAATGGTTGGACCTTCAGACTTTTCGCAAAGGGGAGCAAATGACCGAACTTTCAATCATGATCGAGGGGCAGGACGGCGTAAACTGGCCCATCTGGAAGAGCCTTGTCGAAGAGGTCGAGGCGCTGGGCTTCGCGGGCCTGTTCCGCTCCGACCACTATACCAACGCCCGCGCTCCTGAGAAAGACTCGTTGGAGATGGTGGTCTCCCTGGCCTACCTGGCCGAGCATACCAGGCGCATCCACTTCGGCCCGCTGGTCGCCCCGGTGTCGTTCCGCGAGCCGACCATGCTCGCCAGGCAAGCGGCGGCCCTGGACGACCTTAGCGGGGGCCGCATGCTGCTGGGCCTGGGCGCGGGGTGGCAGGACCGCGAGCATGAGATGTTCGGGCACAACCTCGGCTCGATGAAGGAGCGCATGGACCGCTTCGAGGAAGGAGTCGAAGTAGCCAGCAAGCTGCTCACCAGCGACGAGCCTGTCAGCTTCGAGGGCCGCTACTTCCACCTGCGCGAGGCCATCCTGCTGCCCCGCCCTGAGCGGCCTGGAGGACCACCCATTCTCATAGGCGGGAGTGGACGCAAGCGCACGCTGCCCCTGGTGGCGCGCTATGCCGGGCAGTGGAACTCCGTCAACCCGACCATAGAAGACTTCCGCGAAATGTCGTCTCACCTGGACGACCTGCTGCGACAGGAGGGCCGCGAGCCGGGCGACGTCAAGCGGTCAATCATGACGATGGTCATCTTCGGCCGCACTCGCGAGGACCTACAGAAACGCCTGGACAAGCCACCCTTCAACAGCCCCTCGCTAGCTGATAAGTCGCTTGACGAGAAGATTGCCGCCTGGCGCGACGAACGCCACGTCCTGGTGGGCAACGGGGAAGAAATCGCGGCGCAGCTAAGGGCATTGAGCGAGGCCGGGGTGGAGGAGGTCATGACCCAGTGGTTCCAACTGGACGATATCGAGGGCCTGCGCCACTACGCGGAAGACGTGCTGCCCAGGCTGGGCTGAATCCAGGCGACAACCAGCGCCCGGTGACACTTTAAGAATCATCGTCCTGATGCTGCGAACATGCTTGACGTGGGTAAGCATGTTCGCAACTTATGCTAGGGGTGAAACGTACTTGTAGAAGCGAGGAAGAATTATAGTTCCGCTCGTGGTACAATAGGGGCAACAGCCGAATAATCTCGGGCGAAATCTACCTGTTTCTATAAGGAGGTTGATTAGTCGTATGTTCAACACTCTCTCTCGAAGCTGGTCTCTTGTGAAGGCCAGCTATAACGTCTTGCGCTCGGACCCGGAGCTGATGGTGCTGCCCTTCGTTTCGATGCTGGGTGTGGTCCTGGTCAGTATCGTCTTCTTTGTGCCTGCGTATTTCACCGGCCTGTTAGATGGTATAGGGCGGAATGGTGAAGGTCTTACCTCGCAAGACGTACTCGCTTTGGTGGTGCTGTTCCTGTACTACCTCGTCATGTATACGGTTATCATCTTCTCGAACGTGGCTTTAGTGGGCGCGGCCATGATGCGGTTGCGTGGCGAGGACCCCACCGTACGGGACGGTATTCGCATCGCTATGCAGCACCTGCCCCAGATCGTCGGTTACGCTGCCATCTCAGCCACCGTCGGGCTGGTCCTGAAGGTGCTCCGCGACCAGGATAACATCGTAGGGAAGATAGTGGCGGCGCTCGTCAACGTCGCATGGAACGTGGTTACGTTCCTGGTGATCCCCGTCCTGGTGGTCGAGAACGTAGGCCCCGTAGAGGGCATCAAGCGTTCTACGGCACTGTTGCGCAAGACCTGGGGCGAGCAACTTGTGGGCAACGGTGGGGTAGGGCTTGTGCTGGGCCTCATCACATTCGCGGTTATACTCGTACTGGGCGTGCCGCTCTTTTTCCTGGCCGTCTCCAGCAACTCAACTGCCCTGATGCTCCTAGTAGTGGCAGTTATAGTGTTCCTCGTTATGGCAATCAGCCTCTTCGGGTCGGCTCTCAATGGAGTGTTCCAGGCGGCCCTGTACAACTACGCCAGCACCGGCACGGCGGGCCAGGGCTTCGAGGAGCACCTGGTGAGGGACGCGTTCAGGACAAAGAAACGGTAGCTCCTGAGACCTCTCTATCTGCATAGCAAAAGAGAAGTGGAG
>DASVRN010000206.1:0-50479 GCA_036388595.1 Chloroflexia bacterium | reverse complement strand
GCGCAGGATAAGGCGGCGCGTGGCACGGGGCGCAAAAGAGCACAAACCGTACCATGATGCTGGATGACTGCACCGGTTGTAAAGCCATACTCGCGCGCTCTATTTCCTTGCGGGCGTCTCGCAGTTCGGGAAGAATACGGTCGACACGATCTTGGCGATTTGCCCCCTCGACAAGTAAGCACGAGGTCTAAAGTAGGGCTTATTCTGCTGGTCGCAAGGCTCACCAGGCCCCCCGCATGGGTAGCCGCTTATGGCTCCCGTCGCGTACAGGCGCTGTACTGACGCATAGTAGGGGTTGTCCAGCCACACATCGGTGAATTGCGGCTGCAAACCGTACGGAGGGTCAGGGAGACGCGCCGCCTGGGAGACAATCTGGGTCATCTGCCCTCTTGTGGCCCTGTTGCCGGGCCGGAAGTAGGGGCGCTCCTGCTGGTCGCAAGGCTCGTACTCCAGCGTCTGGGGGTTCTCGCCGCCGCAGGGATAGCCGCCAACCACCCCGCGTTCGTTCAGCCTCTCGACGTAGAGATAGAAGGTGCTGCCGGACGAAATATCGCTGAAAGTCTCGCCCTCCACAGGCTCGTTGAAGCCCGCCGCGTTCGCCACGACCTTCGATAGCTGCCCCCGCGTGACGTAGTTGCTCGGACGGAAATATGGGTTGCCACTGCCACCGCATGGCTCAGGTTGCCCCGTCTGAGGGTTGGTGCCACCGCACGGATAGCCACCCAGCACGCCTCTGCAAGCTAGGCACCGCACGTAAGGGTAGAAGGAGCTTACCTCTTCAGAAGCGGGCACGTCCTGGAATTCGATTGGGCATGCTGTGGGCGTCAGCGTTGCGGTGGCTGTGGGCGTAAGCGTTGCTGTAGCTGCGGTAGCCGTGGAAGTAGGCTGCGGGCCGCCCGAGGGGCCAAGCTGCTGCCAGTGGAGGGGCAGGGTCTGTCGCATGTGCTCGTCGGCGGTGTTCCAGTTGTGCCCGCCCTCAAGCACAGTGGGCACGTGGTTGGTCACGCCCTTGGCGGTGAGCTTCTCCATCAGGTGCTCGCCCCGCAGATGATTGGCGTTGTTCGGCTCGCTCGTGAGTGCGCCGTACTGCACCATCCAGTAGAGGCTCTGCATCTGCTCCGGCGTGCTGTTGCATACCAGGTTAGGCCCGTTGTTCTGGGCGGCGTAGGCGTTGTCGCGTGGCTCCCCGAACACAGGGTCGAACATGTCGTTGCGGTAAGTCTGGTCGCGCAGTTCGTCCACGTTCTGGCAATTCGCGTCGGCGTAGAAGTGGGTACCGTCAAACAGCCCCACCGTGCGGAACATGCCGGGGTACTTGGCGGCTATCTTGGCGCTCATGTACCCGCCCAGCGAGAAGCCGTCCACCCCCCGGCCCATGCGGTTCGCCACCGTGCGGTAGTTCGCGTCCACATAGGGCACAAGCTCGTCCTTGAAGTAGTCCTCGAAGCGGCCGGTGCCCACGCCCAACTCGCTCGTCAGTTGGGGCATGCGGAAGTTGGTGAGCATGCCCGACACCGCGTTGTTGTCGCTGCTGATGCCCGGAAAGACCAGCATCATGGGGCCTACATCCCCGGCGGCAAGCAGGTCTTCGTATTCATCGATAACGTTGCGGCCCCCACGCGAGCCGTCCTCGTTCTTGTTGATCCACTCCTTCTCGTGCCCCCGGAAGAGGTAGACCACAGGATAGCGCCAGGTCGGCTGCGTCGAGTAGTTGGGCGGGGTGTATACGTAGAACTCTTTGGTAGCTCCCAGCACGGTGCTGGTGAATGTCACCTTGTGTGCGCGGTCGTCGTAACCGGAGCCTGGTGCAGGCCCGCCGCAAGAATCGGCCCACTTGGCTACTGTGGCCTCAATGGTCGTGTCGGTGACGACCAGCGCCTCTCGGTTCGCCAGCTCGCTACAGTCGGCGGCTTTCTCCCCCTTCTCCCAGGTGCCCCTGGTGAACTTGAACGCCATGTTCCTATCGGTCGTTACGGTGACGGTGCCGCTGGCGTGCAAGCCGTTGCGGGTGAGAGGAGTAGCGCTGGGGTCCCAGCCCTGGAAATTGCCCGCGACGTAGATGGTATCGCCGGGCGGGGTCTCAAGAGGCAGCGTGACGGAGAAGGTGACACGCGCCTCGCCTATTTCGGGAGCGGCCTGGGTGAAGATGGACCTCGGCGGCGCGCTCGAAGTTGCCGAGGTCGATAGGGCAGCCAGCAAAGCCAGCAAGCAAAGTGCGGCCAGCAGGGAGAAAGTCTTTTTCATGCGGTCCTTTCTAATGGGTCAGTCGGCTAACACCTTGAAGGGCTTTGAATAGGGTGTAGACGTTAGGAAACGGCTCACTTCACCGTCCGTCTTGAACGTAGATCGTCTATCTTTTGATTAATCTCTCGCGATCTGGCCTCGTAGTCAGGGTCACTCGGGTCTAAAGCGAAGAGTGCCTCCAACAGCTTGATCTCCTGCGGGTCCTTTATGTATTCCTGGGTGAAACTCGTCGCAACAGCGACCGGCTGCGTGTACTGGCGCAGAAATCCGAGTGGGCCGAATTTTGACGCTCCGCGCTCGGCGGCAAGTGAAGCTACCAGCAAAAGCCCAATCAATAAGGCTATGACGCTGAGTGCAACCGTCCGCCCGACGCGCTGCCGGAAAGGCAGTCCATTGTGGCTCTGCATGAAAGTACCTCGCACGAGTACTGTAGCGTCAGATAATCCCTGGACTTTACAGCATGCTAACTGCAAAGAACATGCCTTCACCGCGATCTCCGCGCCTAGGGCACCAGGGGTGGGTGGTGCGATACGGCATGGATGTTGATTTAGAGGACCTTTATACTCACCCTTCCCAGGAGAAGCAACTATGCCGCAGCAACAGACCCTCACCCTCCCACCCGGTCCCGAAGCGCAGCCCGACCTCACCGGCGGCACCATTTTCTTCATCGGCACCGCCACCGTGCTCCTGCGCTTCGCCGGGTTCACCATACTGACCGACCCCAACTTCCTGCACAGCGGGGAGAAGGTGCGCCTGGGCTACGGCCTGCGCTCCACCCGCCACACCAATCCCGCGATGGAGATAGAAAGCCTGCCGCCCCTCGACCTCATCGTGCTTTCCCACATGCACGAAGACCACTTCGACCGCGTGGCCGAGAAGAAGCTGGACAAGAGCACGCCCATCGTTAGCACCGCGCACGCTACGGCCGCGCTCGAAAAAGCAGGTTTCACAGCGGCCCGGAGCATAGACAAGTGGGAGTCGCTGCTGGTCACCAAGAGGGACGTGCAGCTTCGCGTCACCGCCATGCCGGGCGAGCACGGGCCTGGCTTCCTGTCGAAGGCGCTGCCGCCGGTCATGGGCAGCATGCTGGAGTTCAGTACGTCAGGTGGGGCCAACCTGTTCCGCATGTACATCACGGGCGACACCCTCATCCACGAGGCGCTGAAGGAAATACCCCGCCGCTACCCCGACATAGACCTGGCCCTGTTGCACCTGGGGGGCACCAGGGTGGCGGGCCTCCTACTCACGATGGACGGCGTGCAGGGCGTGCAGATGCTCAAGATAGTGAAGCCGCAACTCGCGATACCCATCCACTTCAACGACTACACCGTGTTCAAGTCACCCCTACGCGACTTCGCGCGAGAGGTGAAAGCGGCCGGACTGGAGCGACAGGTGCGCTACATCAAGCACGGCGAGACGTACAGGTTCAACGTGCCGGAGGGGAGAGGGTAGTCCAAACTGTCTGCATAGGGCATGCTACATCGTGCTCCTATGCAGACTCTCTAACAGCCACATGTCGAATATTAAGAACCATGCTCCCCTCTGTCATCCTGAGCGCAGCGAAGGATCTCAGATGCTTCTTATGCCCCTATGTCGAATCGCCAGCACACTTATCCTGCTATCCAACAGCCTCCATTACCACCTTCTTTAGATCCTTCGCTGCGCTCAGGATGACAGGGGGAGGCTTGGTCTTCAAGACCCGGCACAAACACTACCCACGAGCCCCTAGGGAGCCTCACCCCTTCGTAGCCCTAACTCGCAGACGGAAAGGCGGAGGGCAGACTCTTGCTGCTATAATGGCAATGAAACTGCGTAAGATATAGCCCCGCATTTACGATAAGCGGTTAGAGGTGTGGCATACGTTACCAATGACTGTCTAACCGGAGCATACCTTGTTACGAGTAGCCGAGCCATTCAGCATCGAGAGCATCCTGCCCGCCGAGAGGGCCAGGCTGGTGCGTTTCTGCGCTCACCTTTCGGGCAGCCGCGACGCCGCCGAAGACCTCGCCCAGGAGACCCTCATCGAGGCGTGGCGGCACCGCGACAGGTTGTACGACCCGCAGGGCCACCAGCAGTGGCTCTCCGCTATAGCTCGTAACGTCTGCATGCGCTGGCGGCGGGCACAAGGCCGCGACATAGAGCATATAGTCCGTCCCACCGACGCTGATAACGAACCCCTGAGCATCGAGGACATACCGGACGCCGACTTCGATCTCGAGATCGAGTTGGAGCGGAGCGAATTGGCCGACCTGCTGGACCGGGCTATGTCGCTACTGCCCGCGCAGACCCGTACCGCGCTGGTGGAGAAGTACGTCGAAGAGACGCCCCTGGCCGAAATCGGGGCCCGCATGGGCATCAGCGAGGGAGCGGTGGCGGTGAGGCTGCACCGGGGCAAGCTGGCATTACGCCGCCTGCTCGCCAACGAGCTGAGCGACGAAGCAGCCGCCTATGGCCTGGTGGACGTGTGGGACGTTGACTGGCAGGAGACGCGCATCTGGTGTCCCGGTTGCGGGCAGCGCCGCGCCCTGCACAGCAATACGCTGAAGAACCGCTACGGCAGGTTCATACTGCATTGCCCCGACTGCTTCCCCGCCTTCCCCGACATGCCCATCACCGTCTCGCACACCGACATCTGGAACGAGGGCATAAAAGAGATGCTGGGCGGCGTCAGGAGCATCAAGGCGGTCTTCACGCGCATGATGACCTGGGTCGATGGCTACTACAGGCCGCGCATGGCGGAGCGGGCGGTGCGCTGCATAGGGTGTGGCGATATGTTGCCCTTCCAGTTGGAGATACCGGAGCGACACGCCCCCACCTTAGAGGCGCGGCAAGGCGTCTACCTGCGGTGCGAGCGTTGCGACTACTACTGCGCCGAGAGGCTGCACGCCCTCGCTATGTGCATGCCGGAGGGCCGCAAGTTCTGGCAGGACCACCCGAGGATGCAGACGCTACCGTTGCGTGAAATAGAGACGGCAGGCACCCCCGCCCTGGTAGCTGGCTTCCGTAGCGTGATCGACGGTGCGGAGTACGAAACGCTCTTCGTCCGCGACACCTACCAGGTTATCAGCACTCACGTTCAACCTGAGTAAGTGGGGCGTGCGCGAAGCGTCAGTGTGTAATCGTTCTTGCCAGTAACGACCCGAGAATACGTGAAAATGGCACGAATTGCATGGATGACGCCCGTCGAATAAATTCGAGGGCTACACTTTGCGAAGTCTGCATGCGGCAGACTGATCCTTCTAAATAGGACCTCTAAAGAGCTAATAAGGTGAACCAGTCCCGTAGGGACTTCGCAAGGTGTAGCCCTCGAATTTATTCGACGGGCACCTTCTGCCGAGAATGACCGTACCCTGGTCGGGTGTTTACATGCTGTCCTATGAATGGTCGCCGCGTGCTCATGGAGTAAGTCATGATTTCTTTGCTACGGCAGCGTAACTTCTCGCTCCTCTGGATCGCGGGGTTGGTGTCCTACGCGGGCAACTGGATGCTTTTCATCGCCCTGCCTATATACGTGTACCAGCTTACCGGCTCCACCGTGGCTATCGGCACGACCTTCATAGTGGGCACGCTGCCCCGCCTGCTCCTGGGTACGGTGGCCGGAGTGTTCGCGGACCGCTGGGACCGCCGCACCACTATCATGATCGCCAACGTGCTCATGGGACTGGGGGTGCTGCCCCTTATGCTGGTACACTCCGCCGATACGCTCTGGATTGTGTACCTGGTGCTGCTGTTCAACGCCACGATAGGCACGGTGATGGGCCCCGCCGAGAACGCGCTGCTGCCCACGCTCGTCAGCGAAGAGCACCTGGTCACGGCCAACTCCATGAACGCCCTGAACGACAGCCTGGCCCGCCTGGTGGGTCCGCCCCTGGGAGGCGCGATAGCGGGGCTGCTGGGCATCATGGGGGTAGCGGTGGGAGACGCCTCTACCTTCTTCTTCGCGGCCGCGATGGTGGCCCTCATCAGGGTAGACGCCCGCCCGAAGAAGGAGGCCGGGGAAGAGGAAGTGCGTGTGGAAGGCATATGGGCCAGGTTCTGGACCGACTGGCTGAACGGCCTCAAGGTTGTGAAACGAAGCAAGCTGCTGTCAAGCATCTTTGGGCTTACGGCCATAACGCAGGTAGGCGAAGGTGTGCTATCCGTGATGATAGCGGTCTTCGTGGCCCAGATATTCGGCGGCGGCCCGGAAGAGTTGGGCCTCCTTTTCGGTGCGCAGGCGATTGGAGGCATGATAGGCAGCTTCTTCGTGGGCAACGTAGTCAAGAAGGTAGACCCCACCCGCCTGCTGGGATTCAGCGCCATCGTATTCGGCTTCCTCGACCTGGTACTCGTCAATTACCCGGCCTTCTACCCCTCCATCATCCCGGCTTACATCCTGATAGCGGTAGTAGGCATCCCGGTGGTCGGCCTGATAACCAGCCTGTACACACTGATGCAAAAAGGCGCGCCCGACGAGTACCGGGGCCGCGTATTCGGCGCGTGGGGCACAACCGCCACCCTGGCCTCACTGGTCGGCATGCTGATAGCCACCACCTTCGGTGACGCACTAGGCCCCGTGATACTGCTCAACCTTCAGGGTGGCGGCTATATGCTCGCCGGTCTCATGGCCCTGGTGCTGCTCGCGGGCATGGGGAGGGTGGTGAAACCAGGTGCTGAGACAGTGGCTGAAACGTGAAACGGTTTCTGAAACGTGAAACGTGAAACGTGATGCGGCTTGCTCAACAGAGTACGTGGATGCCCTCACTTCCAACTTCGTAGGACCATTCTTCCCCTGTCATCCTGAGCGTAGCGAAGGATCAGGTGGGTAGGCGAGAGTCTACAACGTTGTGGATGATAGCGGCAAGAGGAACATCGGTACCTCAACATCAAGAGTCAAGAACGGGCTACTGATCCTTCGCTACGCTCAGGATGACAGGGGGAAGTATGGTCCTGGAATACAGGCACCCGGCATTCACGTACCCTATCGAGCAAGCCGCATCACGTTTCACGTTTCACGTTTCAGAAACCGTTTCAGAACCTACTGCCTGACGTGCCTCACCGGGCCTTTCTTCCAGATGCTACGGCCTAGCTCCGGCACGTAGAACTGCTCCCAAACCTGCACCACTTCGCGGCCGTCGGGGCCGAGAGGCACGTACTGGGTCTCCTCGTTGAGGTAGACGGGTTGGGCGTTGCTGCCTGGCATGGGGAAGTTGCGGCCGTTGAGGGCGAGCGGAGGCAGCCATCGCCCGTCCTCGGTGATTATGGGGCGCAGGGGCGTTGCGGTAGGCGAGGGCGTGGCGGTGGGCCTTGGCACGGTGGGAGTGACCGTGGGCGGCTGTGGTGTTGTAAGGACGGCGGTCTGGGTGGCCTGCTCCAATAGCTCGGTAGGTAGAGCCGTGGGCGTCTCGGTCGGCGTCATGGTGGCGGTCGGCGTTTCAGTGGGTGTGGAGGTGGGGGTGCCGGTCGCCGTGCTCGTCGGGGTGAAGGTAGGGTACTGCGTGGGCACCGGGCCTGCCTCGCCGGAGCGAAACCACCTGTCCACGGCGTTGGCGATGCCCCAGGCAATGGCGTCCTGCCGGGTGGAGAGCACCTTGCGGTCCTCCGCGTTGGTAACGAAGCCCATCTCCAGCAGGGCGGCGGGCACACCCGGAGTGATCGCGTGCCGGTAGCGTACCGAGCTAAAAGCGTAGTAGTCGGCCATCGAGTCGGTGGTCACGACGTCCCCGGGCAGGCCGGTAGCCTTGCCGTACTCCTCGTACAAGAAGTCCACAAACTCTTCGGATGCGGGCACCGAGTCCCACGGCGCTACCGCCTTGAAGCCTCGCCAGCCGGGTTGGGGCCTACCGTCGGCATGTATGGCGAGGAACAGGTCGGTGGTGTAGCTGACCGGCACCGTGGCGTCGAGTATCTCCACCTGGTAGCCTCGCGCCTGCAAGAACCCGGCTGCGAGACGCGCCACGCCCAGGTTTACGTCCACCTCGGCCAGCCCGCCCGCGAAAGCCCCCGTATGCCCGTCGAGATGTTTTAGTTCCTCCGGCAGGTTCTCGTTGCGCCAGTGCCCCACTTGAAGCGACACCCAGCGCGGCCCATCGTGCTGTAGCGGAACCGTAACAGGCCCACCGATGCGCTCCGGGGAAGCCTCAGGCAGCGGCACCTGCGTGACGGTGGGGGGTGGCGGAATTTGGGTGGGAGTCTCTGTCGGCGGGGGTATGGGCGTGTTGGTGGGAGGCAGGGTTGCCGCCACGGTTACTTGCGCTACGGCGGCACCCTCACCCTCGGTTTCCGGTAGAGTGGCGGTAGCTGAGGTAGCTGCTGAGACTGTAGGCACAGAGCCATTAGCAACGAAGGTAGGCGTAGCCGCACCAACAGAAAGGACGGTGCCGTCTCCCGCAACATTTGTAGGAGCAGCACCGCCCACACCATCCTCGGTCCGTGGCATAAAGAGCACGCCAAGAAACCCGCCGGTCACCAGCAGCAGAAATAGACCTGTTACAACGTAGAGAGAACGATTTTGCATTTGTGATTTGGGAATTCGGATTTCGGATTTGCTTCGTTTTCGTAACGTAAATCCGAAATCCGAATTCCCAAATCCGAAATCAACAACTACCAGCCGCCGTAACGCTCTTCCTTCCAGGGGTCGCCGCGCATGTGGTACCCGGCGTCTTCCCAGAAGCCCGGCGCGTCATCAGGCATGAACTCGAGGCCGCGCACCCACTTGGCGCTCTTCCAGAAGTAGAGATGCGGCACCACCAGGCGTAAAGGCCAGCCGTGCTCGTCGGTGAGGTCTTCGCCGTTGTGCTTGTGCGCGAATATCACGTTGGGCTGTAGCAGGTCGGCCAGAGGCACGTTGGTGGTAAAGCCCTGCTCGGCGTGTACCATGACGTACTTCGCCTCCGGCTTGGGCCGCACCCGGTCGTACACCTCTTTAAACGGTATACCCTCGAAAACGTTATCGAATTTGCTCCAGCGCGTCACGCAATGTATGTCCAGGGTCTCGGTGTTGCCTTGCGGCAGGGTCATGAAGTCCTCGTAGGTCCACACGATGGGGTTCTCGACCAGCCCGAACACGCGGAAGGTCCAGGTCTTCAGGTCGGGGTGCGGCACGCCTCCGTAGTGGAGCACCGGCCACTTCTCGGTCAGCGATTGCCCAGGCGGCAGGCGCTGCGCAAGCTCCTCTCTATTATACTTTCGCTCCGGCCTCACCCGGTTCAATATGTTGTCTAACATCTTCGTATGCCTCACTTTTCTGAAACGTGAAACGGGGTTCTGAAACGTGAAACGTGAAACGTGATGGGGTTTGCTAAATATTATACTCAGCATGCCCCAATGTTTCACTTACCGCATCTCGTTTCACGTTTCACGTTTCACGTTTCAGTACGGTTCTTGTACAGTGCGCCTAATACCAGGCCGAACGCCACATGCCGCCAGGTCTGCCCCACGTATGACTTGAGGGTCATTAGCCGTGGTAGCTCTCCCTTGCGCTGCCCGGCGTGTATCTTGTCGAGCAGGGGAGCCAGGGGGTAGAGGCCGTTGTTCTCGATCATCAGGAAGAGCAGGCCTTTGAGCCATCCGGGACCGGGTAGCAGCCGGTAAGCGTAGCGAGCATAGAGCAGCGCCATGATAACGGAGAAGCCATAATGCCCGGCCAGGCCCTGTATCTGCCAGAAGGGCGACTTCGTGGTAAATACCTGGCCCACCAGCTTTATATCGTTGTAGGGGTAATTGCTGAGCTTGCTGTCGAGGAAGGTGGTCGCCAGGAAAGCCGTGCCCGCCGCCAACCCCGCGCCAACCGCCAGTTCAACGTCAATCTGTTCGTTTGTCACTTGTAGCCTCTATTCTCCACCGGCAATGTAGATGCAAGTTCTATACCGTTAACGCTGCTGCGGCACGTATAGATTGAGGCGTCCCTACAGCGTGATGCCCGCCACCCAGCCTACCGCGATTGACATAGCTCCCATCTCCAGCAGCAGCGACATGCGCCTTACATGCCTCGCATCGCGCAGGTAAACGAGCACACCCGCAAACAGGAGCAGTGTGCCCATGACGAGGCCGGGTATGTACCATCCCAGGCTGTAGCGCAGGAACGGCAGCAGGGCCACAGTCAACAGCGTGCCCACACCGAACGCACCCCAGCAGAGCGCCAGCGACCGAGTAAGGCCGAGACGGTGCGCCAGACCGCGCACACCCGCCTCGGTATCACTTGCCAGATCGGGTATCGTGTCGGCCAGGTGGATGCCTAACACCAGCACCGCCCCGATAGGCACCACCCAGAAGAGTTGCGGGGGGAAGGTGCCGTCGGCGGAAGCCCCGGCCCAGGCCCATAGGGGCAGCGTCGGGAAGGCTATCGAAAACGGCAGCCAGGAGAAGGCTGTGTACTTCAGCCCCGCGTCGTACAACAGACCCCCACCCAAGCCGACGGCCGTGAACAGCGTCACCCACCCGCCCAGGGGCAGCGCCAGCAGGAGGGCGACAACCGCGAGCAGCAGGCCCGTCACCCATGCCGCGCGCGGGCTGATGATGCCGCTGGCTACAGGCTTGTCCGTGCGGCTGGCGTCAACGTCGCGGTCGAAGTAATCGTTGAAGGCGGAGATGGAGAACTGCATGGCTGTTTCGATAGCAAGCAGTTGGACGAACCTGCCCAGCGGCGGCAGGCCCTTCGCGGCAAGCACCACGAACGCCCCCGCTACCACTACGGTCATGATCGATGGCAAGGGATGGAGCATGCGCCAGAAGGCGCTCGCGGGTCTCATGGAGCGGTGACCACCAACCGGCTCACGCGCCGATACTCTCCAACCTGCTACGCCTATCCCGACGCCGCTGCCGTATACCCAGCCCTAGCAGCCCCAGCAAACCCAGTAGCGACACTCCGCTGATAACCAGCCCCACCTTGAAAATGGGGGGGTCGTAGTTGAACACCACCTCGTGCTCGCCCGGCGGCACCACCACGCCCTGCACTAAATAGTTGACCCGGTAGATGGGTGTCTCGATGCCGTCCACCCGCGCCCGCCACCCTTCCGACCAGCTTTCGTTCACCACCAACAGGCGTGACTTCTCGGTACGCACGTTGAGCCGCACCGTGCCAGGGATGTTGGCGGCCACTTGCAAGCTGTCCACCTCGGCTTCGGTTAGCGGCATGCCGTTGCTGGCAGAGGCTACCCCGGCGGGCAGACCGGCCGGGTGTTCCAGCATAGCCTCCCTGATCTCCTCAAGCTTGATTTCCTGCATTCGCTGCCGGGCGGCGCGCTCGTCGGGCACCACCCTGATACGAGAAGCCAGGTAGGCATAAGCGTTGGCGTAGCGATTTTCCCAGGCCACGAAGCTATTGCGGTTCAACCACGGGGTGTAGACCGGCCCCTTCTGCGGCACAGGCTGCCAGCCGTTCGGATCGAAGTTAGAGGTAGTCACCAGCCATTTCACCCCCAGCAGCGACAGGAGCGTGGCGCTCGGTTGGTCCAGCATTGCGTGAAGAGGGTAGCCCGGGTACTGGGAGGCGAAGCTGCGTGGACTCGTCAGTTTTATGAAGACTCGGAAACGGTTGTTCACGGCTGGATCGTAATAGCGCACTTCGGCTATTCGGTAGGGCATCAAGCGGTTCGTCTCGGCCCAGGCGGCATCTATCGCCACCCGCTCCGTAATTCCACGCGCCGACAGAAAATCGGTCAATTCGTTACTGGGATAGAAGGTGTTCAGAGGCGAAGTGACGTTGAAGTTCCAGTTAGCCCGACCCATGTCGAGCAGGAGGAGGCCAATCGCCAGCACCGACATGGCCCTCGCGCCCAGCAGTCCCGCCAGCCGAGCCAGTATGAGCGCCGCGCCCGCGCAGAACAGCGCCCCCGCCCACATCTTCCACGCCTGCATGAACGCCCCGGCATCCCTGCTTCCCACGAGCCAGACGCGCACACCATCCACCAGGAAGAGCACCGCCACACCCGCGAGGACGAAAGTACCGAGTGCCAAGTACCGAGTACCGAGTCCGGCTCGCCCCACTCGGTACTCGGTACTTGGCACTCGGTACTCGAGCAGGCGTTGCAGGCCCATCGCGGCCAGCACAATCAGGCCCACGTCCGCGATGGCTATCAGGCGGTAGTTGAGGCTGCTGCTGAAGCCCGGCAACTCGCGCAGGAAGCTAATGGGCGGTATGCCATAGGCCATGCTGGCTCCCGTGAGCACCGACATAGACCAGAACAGCGGCTTGCGCGGAGAGAGGGCGTCACCCAACCGCCGTGGGAGCGAGTTGCCCGGCTGCCCGGCCTCCATGCGCCGCGCAAATATGGCAGCTGCCAGGCCCCACACGGCGAGCAATAGCGTCAACGTCCCCACGTAACCGTTGATCTCTATCCAGTTGAGGGGGCCATACCAGGCGTCGGGCCAGCCGAACCCGTTTGGACTGAGGAAAGCAAGCGCGGCCTCCGCGGGCAAGGGAGTCAGGTGGGTGGTGGCGCCTTGCCTTGCAACCCACTGCCAGCTAGAGGTAAGTATCCCCAGCAACGGCAAGAATTGCGCGGCTGATATCCCCAGGCCAAGCACACCCGCCCCCAGCAACCCTCCCAGGACGAGCCACTTCTGCCGGGGTGCCAGCCTGGAAGCCCCTGTTGCCGCCAGGATGAACGCCCCGGCAAGCGCCAGCGTATAGAAGGCGGTCTCAACGTGGCCGGCCAGCATCTCGGCTGCCACCAGCGCCCCGAACCCCGCCAGCCAAGTCAGCCGCCTGGTATCTACCCAGCCCAGCGCGGCGAGCATGAGCCAGGGCATCCACGACATCGCCTCGGTGTGCGGCCACTGCAACCAGGCCGTCATGGGGCCCATGAGTTGCGCCGCGACCGACCCGAAGACCGCCGCGGGCATACCAAGTCCCAGCCGCCTCAAAAGGAGGCCCATACCCAGGCCCATCAGCGCCCATTTTAGCGCGATTATAAAGCCCAGCCCCCATACCGGCGGGAGCGCCAACCAGAGGATATTGTATGGCGACAGCACTTGCGATTGGTAATTGGCGTGGAAGTGCGTGCCGAACGCGTTGTACGGGTTCCACAGGGGGAAGCGACCCGCCCTCAATTCGCTGCGGGCGTACAGCCGCCAGGGGATGAACTGGTCTACCGGGTCGTTTATCATCGGGTTGGCGGAAATGGGCGGCTGTATGCCGGGCTTACCTTCCCCGATGAAGGGGTCGTACGTAACGAGGTCGGTGGAGGCGAGCACCCCCTGCCCGAGCAGCGCGGGCCAGAGCATGACTAACGAGATGAGCGCGGGCAGCACTGCAAGCAGCCCAACTTCGCGCATGCCTCGCCTGCGCTCTACCGCGATGGCACTCCCCATCTCCTGACGCTCCGCTACCACTGCCGTCACCTGCGCTCTCCCGGAGCCAGGCCCTCAATGGCCCTGGTTATCTCGGCCAACAGCCAGGTGTCGCCCTCCTCGATGCCCAGCTCGGCGGCAGCCTCGGCTACCACGGCCACCGTGTCGTTATCCGGCAGCTTGCGGGCGGTGGCGGCTGGTGAGGGTGTTGCTGCCTGCCCTATCGGTATGCGTGTGGTAATCCCGCTCGGAGCAGGCACGTGGACCGCCGCGGCAGCACTGGGCGAAAGCGTTATCTCAGCCTCCCCGGCCACCTTGCGAGAGAGACTTGCCAGGAAGCGCAGGTAGCCCGTAGCCGCGCCTTCCAGCGTGTGGTGCTCGGCCACGTAGCGGCGGGCGGACGCAGACATAGCTTCGCGCAGGTCGGGGCGATGCGCCAGTAGGAGCAGGTACTCCAACAATAGCTCCTCCTCGAAGTCGCCCACGTCCACCTTGCCCGCCGCATCGTCGGGTAGCTCCTCGAACGAGCCTGTGCGCGACACCAGCACGGGCACACCAGCGCCCATGATGCGCAGGAGGGAGGCAGAGGTCTCGCCCGCCGTGGGGTAGCGCAGGTTGAGGCATACGTCGGAGGCGGCCAGGTAATAGGGGAAGTCCTGCGGCGAAACGTAGCCTGTGCTGCGCACGCGCTCGGTGAGGCCCAGCATCTCTATCTGCCGGGTGGGGTCGTAGTTGGGCGAGCGGCTACCGATGAGCAGGTACGCGGAGTTCGGCACCTCCATCAGCAGCGCCTTGAACGCACGCAAGGTGGCCGACACGCGCTTGTACGGATTCAGGTGGCCCACCGAAGTCACCAGGAAGAGGTCGGGGTCCAGCCCCAGCCGCGCCCGTGCCTCGTCCCTGGCGATGTGCGGGGGAAGGGGCACGCCCATCGGCACCACCGACACGGGCACGTCGGGCCGCACCTCTTTCACTAGACCTTCCATGTACCGGCTGTGCACGATTATGCCCCTGGCGGCCTGTATCACCTCGTCGCTGAGGGGGTAGTTGAACAGCGCCTCCGGGTACTGGCCCAGCAGCACCCGGAGCGCGGCGTCCAGCCCCTCCGCCCCGTACTGCCGCTCCATGATAGCCAGGTACTCCTTGCGCCTGCCGCCGTTGAGCGTCATCCAGACCCGCAGGTGGTGCAACACAAACTCGTGCATGACCACCACGCCGGGGTGCTTCAGCAACGCATCGTAGATATAGGCGTGCGCCGCCGAGTTGCCCATCTGGTACACGACCGAGTCGTACTCACCGCCCGCCCGCCCGAACGCCCTCCCCTGCCGCACGTCAAAGCGCCCGATGATTTCCTTGTTGGATGGCTTATAGCCCTTGTCGATGAACAGGTCGAGGTCAACGGGCGAGCCGTCCACGCGGGCACCATCCAGGGTCAGCAACAACTCCTCGCTGTAGTCGGAGATGCCGGACTGTATGGGATTGAGTGGGGAGAAGAAAGCGAGTTTCATAGAGGATAATGACTATTGTAGAGCATACGGGAGCAAACTGTCTCATGCAGGGGCACGACTACACCAGCGAGACCATATTCCCCTCTGTCATCCTGAGCGCAGCGAAGGATCTCAGATGCTTCTCTTGCCCAGGTGCCGAACCTTCAGTACTAATGCCTCTTAATTCAACAGCATCCCTCTCCAGCTTCTTGAGATCCTTCGCTACGCTCAGGATGACAGAGAGGGAGTTGGTACGACACAAGGGAGTGGCTAAGAACCTGCTAGCAGCTTCTTCACGACTGTCGGCCACGATATGCCCAGGCTGTCGTATAGCTCTCTCCCCGCCTCGCCAAGCGACTTCGCTCGCGTGCGGTCCTCCCACAGGCGGTCCAGGGTGGCGGCCAGACCTTCGGGAGAGGGTTCGGCAATGTAGCCCGTTTCTCCGTCGCGCACGAACTCCAGAGGGCCGCCGGAGTCGGTACAGGTTATCACCGGCTTAGATGATAGCATCGCTTCGAGGGTGATGTAGCCGTAGTCCTCGTCCACCGGCGGGAAGATGACACCTAGCGAGTGGGCGTACAGCCTGAACTTCTCCTCCTCGGATACCGCGCCCAGCCAGCGCACCCGTTCTCCCAGCCCAAGCTCGTTTGCCATGCCTTGCAGCTTCTGAGCGTACTCCTCACGGTCCGCCGCGCCCATGAAGCTCACCGTCACAGGCTGCGTCGTCAGCGCAAGGGCTTGCACGACCAACTCCTGACGCTTCATCGTGCCAATACGGCTGGGGAAGAGCAGGTCCTCCTCCGCCTCGGCGCAGTAGAATTTCTCTGCCTGATGGGGAGGATGGTAAAGAGGTGTCGAATCGAGGCCGCAGTACTCTTTCAACCGCCCCGCCACGGTCCGGGAATTAGCGAACACAGCCTTCGCCTGCCCGATATACGTGCGGTCGGCCTGCTGTATCACCTCGCGTACGTAAGCCCCGTTCGGCTCCAGGTGCAGGTCGCCCATCGGGTGCTCCCAAAGCTCGTAAGCCTGCCGGTGCTGGTGCAGTATCCAGAGCACCTTGTTCGGGTGCGGCACGAGGTAAGCTGGGAACTTCAACCCGATCACCATGTCAATCGTCATACGCCCAATCTCGCTCAGGTCGAGCAGGCGGCACGCTGCCATGTGGGCCAGGATGCGCTCGGCGGGGTACCACTTGAAGGGGATGGCGACTATCTCGGCCTGGTGCCCCTCCGCGCGCAAGGCATCGCGCAGCCCCTCAGCGTGAAGCTCGGCCCCACCCCGGATGAACGGTACCTGACTGGTTGTGATGAGAATACGCATGTTTGGAGGATGGGTTCTGCGCCTGCGAAGGATTGACGATGGTACGATTGTCTACTAATAGAGCATCAGGACCAAGCCGCCCCCTGTCATCCTGAACGCAGTGAAGGATCTGGAAAAGGTGGGTAAGGATGCCGTCGAATATGTGGCGCTTGCGGCTGATAGTGCTGAAAGTTCAGCGTAGTGGCAATGCCAACATCTGAGATCCTTCGCTACGCTCAGGATGACAGGGTGGAGCTTGGTTCTCATATCCTACAGCGACACAGCCGTAGACCCCACCAAACCTCCTGTCATCTATCGTCTAATCCACTTGTCCTAGTAGCGCGTCCGCTACCCTGTCCCAGGTGATCTCTCTTATCTTCTCCTGCCCTGCCCTGCCCATACGCTCGGCTTCGTCCCGGTTGGCGAGGAGACGTTGCAGGGAGCGAGCTATCGCGGCAGGCTCCGGTGCTGTCACCAGGCCGGTGACGCCGTCCTCAACGAACTCCAATACGCCACCCGCATCATCAGTGGTGATAACGGGCCGCGCCGCCTGGAACGCCTCTATGGTGCCGTAGCCGTAGTCTTCGTCCACGGGGGCGTAGTAGACCACCCTGGCGCTCCTGTAGAGCCGCGAAGCTTCCTCGTCGGACACGAAACCCGCGAACTCCACCCGGCCCGCTATCCCCAGCCTAGATGCCTGCCTCTTTAGATTATCGGCTTCCGGCCCGGTGCCCGCGATTACAGCTTTCACCTCCGGTGCCTGGCCGAGCGCCTCCAACAGCAGGCCGATACGCTTGGCGGCGTCCAGCCTGTTGAGCGACAGGATGTAATCGCCATAAGGGCCGGGTTCCAGGGCCAGACCTGAGCGCAGTGGCGGATAAAGGGGTGTGCCCTCCAGCCCGTTGAAGCGGCGCAAGCGGTTGGCTACGTTCCGCGAGATGGTGAAGACCTTGCGGCTCTCGCTCAACGCCTTGTGGTCCATCTTCAGGATCAGGCGGCGCACCCGGCGGTCCTCGGCCATGCTGGTGAAGTCCGACAGCGGCGTGCCGAACCAGTCGTACGCCTGCCGGAACTGGTGGACCAGCCACACCACCTTGCGCGGGTGCTTCACCACGTAAGAGGGCCACTTGGTGCAGATTGCCAGGTCCACCGGCTCGCCGTTCGACTCGGTAATGTCAATTAACCGCCAGGCCAGCGCGCCTGTGACTATATGAGTACGGGGATGCCACCTGTAGGGTATGGAGATGATGGATACCCTATGTCCCCTCTCCTGCAAGGCGTCCCGCAGCCCTTCCACCAGCACCTCGTTGCCGCCGTAGACGAACGGCACTTGCGTGGTACAAATAGCAATGCGAAGGGAGTCCAGGGCGGTGGGTGCCGGTACCTGACTGGCTGTAGCTTCAGCTGGAGAAAAGCCAATATGTGGTGCGGGGTCCACTAAAGATTGTCCCCTCGCTCGCCCCCGTCCCGACCCCTTACCTCCTCCTCCAGCTTCGCCACCCGCTCCTCCAGCAGCATCCACTCGCGGGTCATGCGCTCCTGGTAGGCGTTCATCACCGTGATGGCGCGGGCCGTGGCCGAGTTGAAGCGGTTTTGCTGCTCCACTATCGGGTTGATGTACCAGCGTAGCAGCAGGCGCGTCACCCGCTTGGCGTAGGCCAGCAGCCGCCCGAATATGCGCACGTCCCACGTAATCGGCAGGTGGGCCGACACGAACCACACCTCGTTTACCGCCTCCACGCTCCGCCTCAATTCGGCCAGGCTCAACGCATGCGGGTCGTTCGGGTCGTTTATGGCGAGATGGGCGCGGCGCTGGCGTATCTGCTCGCGCAAATCGCCCAGTATGGTGGCTACGTCGGCGGGAGAGCCGTTGTCAGTCGTTTCGGGTTGTTCCATAGTTGATGGGGCCAGCCATGTTGGCTACGTTGGCGCTTTCCAGTTCCTCTATGCGGGAGCGTAGCGCGTCCAGTTCGGCATACACGTTGGTAGAGGCCAGGTTCTGCCGTGACACCAGCCCGGACGCAAGTATAGACTGCACCGACACGCGAGCCTGCAAGTCGGCAAGCTGGCGCGATATCTCCCTCAACGAGCGAGCTAGTGAGGCGTTGTAGTCGATCTGCTTGCGCAGCACAGGCCACGTGTAGAGGCGGCTTAGCATGTTGCTCACCCTGCCCGCTATTCCCTTGCGGGGCTTGCGCGGGCGCGACTTCTCGTATACCTGCCAGCTTGCCATGACCTCGTCTATCTGCCGTTGCAGGTCGTCCCACTTGCGGGCAATCAGGTTGTTCGGCTCGTTGTTGTAGTTGTCGTAGCCGTCCGGCAGCTTGTTGTCCAGCAGGCTGAGCGAAGCGGTACGGTCCTCCCGCTCCATGTCGCCCACCAACCGCTCGGCCTCGGCGGGCAGGAAGTCGAGCATCACCTGTTCGGGCGTGTAGTGCTTGACCACGAAGCGCAGCCGGTTGGCGTGGAAATAGCTGTAATAGCGGCTGCTGCGCCGGTCGTAGGTCACCGACTCGTTGTGGTAAGCCACCGCCGCCGGCTGGTAGACAACCCGCCACCCTTCGCGCTTGGCCCGCCAGCACAGGTCCACGTCCTCGAAGAAGACCGGGTAGTAAGACTCATCGAAGAAGTTGAGCGAATGTCCCACGTCGCGCCGCATAGCCAGGGCCGCCCCCGTGACGAACGACACCACCCGCGAGTGGTCGTACTGCCCGGTGTCCGGCTCACCCCGGCCTATATGGTCGGTGGTCGCCAGGGGGTAATGCACCACGCCGCCCGCGTGTTGCAGCGTCACGCGGTCGGGATAGAGTATCTTGCTGCCGACCACGCCCGCGTCGGGGAAGGCCTCGAACGCCTCCACCACCGCCGACATCCACTGGGGGTCGAGTTGCACGTCGGGGTTCACGGTCACCAGCACATCGCCCTTCGACATGAACATGCCTACGCTCACCGCCCCCGCGAAGCCCTTGTTCTCCCCAAGCTCCACAAGCTCCACGTCCGGGAAGCGGCTGCGCACCAGATCCACGCTGCCGTCGGTGGAGCCGTTGTCCACCACGATGATCTCGGAGCGGGGGTAATCGAGCGCAAGCAACGAGCGCAAGCAACCCTCTATATGCTCCGCCGTGTTGTAGCTGACAACAACAATCGAGGCAAAGGGTTGCGTAATGGATAGGTTGGTAGTGTTATGGTCGTGTGTCATGGTTTTGGCAGGTAATTATATCCGAGAAAGGTGAAACGGGGTACTGAAACGTGAAACGTGAAACGTGATGCGGTTAGGGCAGATTGGTTCGTGGATGTGAGGCTGCTTCTATTACAGAACCCTAGTGCCCCTGTCGTCCTGAACGTAGTGAAGGATCTCAGATGTTACCCCTACCCCTCCGTTGAACGTTGCCCACTACCGTCTTTACTGTTCAACAGCATCCCTACTTACCTTCTTGAGATCCTTCGCTACGCTCAGGATGACAGGGGGGAACATGGTCCTACTGCGCCAAACGAATCGCCCTCACGAACCAAAGAACACAAGCCGCATCACGTTTCACGTTTCACGTTTCAGAAATCAGCGCCGCTTCAGCCACTTCACCTCCGGTCCCAGAGGACTGCGTACCGTCTCGTAGCCGTACTCCTGCTTGAACTGCTCCACTACCGGGTTGAAGTAGTCCTCCCAGGAGGCGAGCACGTAGGTGGGTTGGCGGGAGAGCACGTAGGCCGGGTCCGATTTTTCGTGGCCCGGCACCGCTTCGCCCATGTTGGCGACCTCCAGGTGGCCTATGTGCAGGTCGTTGAGGCCAAACATGTCTATGGTGGGGCGCTGGCTGTAGTAGGCGATGGCACCGGCGGCGCGGGCGGCGGTCCAGGTATCGGGCGGGGTGTTCTCGCGGAGCCAGATAGCGGCGGAACCCCAGCGGTCGATGTAGATGTTATGGCTATGAGTGTCGTCCGCCAACTCGCCGCCGGGACGCTGCTGCGACAACGCGGACTCGGCGTACACCAGCGCCAGCACGCCCAGCACGGCGACACGAACAGCGCGCCTACCCCCTTGCCCCATGCCAGACACCAGGACATACGCGCCCCCTGTAGCCAGCAATGCCACCGGCGCAAGCAGCGGCACGAAGAACCTCTCCGAAGGAAACCAGTCACCACCCACATACACCACGTATCCAGCATATACCAGCACCAGCAACCCCAGGACTGCGGCAAGGCTGTAATTCAGTGCTTTAGGGGATATGTCGTCAGCATCAGGGGCAGCTTCCTTGGGCGTTCGTCTCCGCGATAGCCAGCCCCAGGCGAGCAGAACCAGGCACGCCAGCGCCAGCGCCACCGGCAGCCAGTGACCCTCCGCGAACTGCCAGGCATAACCCGCGCCCCGTCCGATTACGGCCAGGTTCGTGCCTGTCTTCGCGTAGAAGGTGTTGGGAAAGGGATAGCCGTAGAAAGTGACGCGCCAGAGCTGGTAAGGCACAACAATAGCCAGGAACGGCACCAGGGACCACATCAGCAGCATCCTGTACGGCAGCCCCTCTCGACGGTCAAGCCAGGCACGCGCCCCAAGCAGCAACACCGCCACCAGCAACCCTTCGGGCCGGGTGAGCGACGCCAGCCCGAGGACCACCCCAGCACCCACCCGCCACCCCTTCACAGGTGCCGCCCACAAAGCCATAACGGGAGCAAGCGCGAGAAACGCAAACGGCACGGCCTCTATACCACTGCCGCGAGGGCCGTAAGTCAGTAGAGCGGAATCGACAGCGAGCAGGGTCACGGGCAGGAGCGCCCAGATGGGTCGGTCAGCTATAAGTCTGCGGGCCAGCCGGTAAGTCACGCCTAGTATGCCCATGCTGCAAGCGATTGTGCCCACAAGCGCCACCCCGGCAGGCGACAGCCCCGCCCAGATAGCCCCCGAGGCCACTAGCGTCCAGAGGAAGTTGGTGTAGCCCTCCACCACCTCGACGGGATTATAGACCAAGCCGTTGCCGTGCGCCAGGTTCCAGGCGTAGCGGTACGAGATGTAAGCGTCGTCTATCTGCCAGTCGTCAAGCACGCGACCCGCTACCACCATCCAGAGCAAGCACGCTACAAGCGCCAATCCCCATGCGGGCGTTCTCCTGGGAGCCAACCACGCGGCAAGGGTCCACCCCAGCCCCGCCAACGCCACCTCCATGACAGCGGGTACCGCCCGGGGCATAGCGGTCAATTCAAGCGCGGCGAACGTGCCGATACTCAGCAGGGCATACACGGCGGCCCAACCAAGGCTCAACCGCGCGGTAGCCACCAACAGCAACAGCAGCGCCGACACAGCCCACACCGCTGCGTCAAGGGCAATCTCGCTACGGCTCTTGCGCGAGGTGATGCTCACCCAGTCCGCGGCCACGCCAAGCTGGCGGGCGTCTCCGGGCGGAGAGACGGTGGACGTCGTAAGGTCTAGCTGTACGTAGGAGGGGTCGAGGTAGGGGTTGGGCGTCTCCGCCGTGTCCAGGGTGGCGTTATAGACCCCGAACTCCGGCGTAGAGGAGAAAGTAGCAGCCTGCTTGCCGTTCAGCAGCAGCGTCACCTCGGCCGGGGCGTCCCTGCCCACCCACGAGGCGACTCGTATGCTCACGTCTACGTGCCTGCCGAGGCTCGCCAGGTAGGGGTACTGCCAGGTGGCGCGGCCCGTCGTCCAGCGGTAGGTGGTGCCGTCGCCCGCTGTCTCGAGGTCGTGCAGGCCGTAGACGTGGTCGGGGCCGTCGAAGAGGCCGGTGCCGGGGTACGTGGTGCCCCGCGACTCGTCCAAGAAGGCGCGGGTGGGGAGAGCCAGGTTCAGCACGACGGAGAGCAACGCGGACAGGACCACACCCGCCGCTATCACGGCAAAACGCGTGCGCACAGCCAGCCCAACCCCCGCCCGTTGGACCGCTAGCGTACTCTGGTGCCCGTCATACCCCATGTGACTCCTGGCATTATAGCACAGGAGAATGGCGGCCCCCGACGCACGCAGACCTCAAGATGGCTAGCCGCAAACTACGCAGGGCAAAGTGTAGCAGTGTAATTACAGGACGGTACACCCCTCTGTCATCCTGAACGCAGTGAAGGATCTCAGATGGTGTTCGTACCACTGTGCTGAACCCGCGGACCATTACTCCCCTTGTTCAACAGCATCCATCACCACCTTCTTGAGATCCTTCGCTGCGCTCAGGATGACAAAGGGAGAAGTTTGGTCGCTTTACGCGTTACGAGTTACGAGTTACGAGTTACAGGTTACGCGTACAACTAACGTTAACCAGCTAATAAGCCCAGGCCTGCGATGCAACTTGTGGCTGGTGTTGGTGTTGGTGCTGGTGCTGGCGCTCCCAGCGGAGATAGTCGGCCTTTTCGAGGGAGGCCTGCCATATGGCGTGGTGGTATAGATCAACGTCGGGCGCGACCGCCGCCCACAAACGCGCCTGCGCCTCAGCAACCTCTTCCTGGGAAGACGCCCAAACAATTGCTCTAGCTAGCTGCCATACCGGATTGCTCATCGTTGAGAACCTCGTGAATGTAGATAATGTAGATGTTGTAGTGGTCAGACCGAATGCAAGATGGGTGCCAGGTACCATGTAGCTGTAGTTCCTGCCGTGCCTTACATGATAATATTGCCACACCTACAGGAGGTTGTGAATTGCCTTAACGAGGTATTATCAAGTAACGGCCGCTTAGTTACCCATAATACCATAGGAAAGAGCCAGGCATGATCGAGCAGCAGCAGATGATAGCACGGGTGAGGCAGCTTTGCCGTGAGGACCAACGACTCGTCGCGGCGCTGATGTACGGCTCCTTCACCAGGGGCGAAGGAGACGCTTTTTCGGACATAGAGTTCGTGCTCTTCTTCCGCGACGACGCCCACGCCGAGGTCGATCCCAGCGAATGGGTCAGCCGGATCGCACCCGTTGAAATGTACTTCGTCAATGAGTTCGGCAACGGCACGGCCATCTTCAGCAACCTGGTGCGCGGAGAGTTCCACTTCGACAAGGCCTCCGACATGCACCTGGTAGAAGGCTGGAAGGCCACCGCCTGGTTTCCCTCGCTGGAAACGACCATCATGGTGGACCGCACCGGAGAGCTATCACGCCTTCTGCAACCCTATGCCATGCCTCCACAACACGACACTCCGGAACAGGTCCGTACTCTGTGCGAGCGGTACATCAACTGGATGTTGTTCGGCACCAACGTGCTGGCCCGTGGAGAACACGCCCGCGCACTGGACATGCTGGGCTGGGTACATCGCTACCTGCTATGGTTCGCCCGCCTCGCGGAAGGCAGGACCGAGCACTGGCCCACCCCCTCCAAGAGCCTTGAAATGGACATCTCCCCAGCCGGGTACGCCCGGTTCAAGACCTGCACCGCTTCCTTAGACGAACACGAGCTTTGTACGGCATACAAGAATGCCTGGGAATGGGGCAAAGAGTTAATGCTGGAACAGGCCGAGAAGCACCGAATGACGCTCCCCACGAACCTTATCGACGCTCTGGACGCGAGAATAGCGGCCATCTCTAGTTCATGACCACCCTGGATACTTAGTCAAAGTCAACAGCCCCACCCTTGTCATTCTGAACGCAGTGAGAAATCTCGTCCTACACCCGGATGCTCCGCCTTTCTCCGGTAAACCAAGGCGCATTAAGAAAGGTGCTATTTGGGTGCTGGAGGACGAGATTCTTCACTGCGTTCAGAATGACAAAGACTACCTTTGGTCCTCAAGAACAATCCCAGGTACCAGCCGCTATGGGCAACCCTGGTGTCAATCGGCAAGCGCTATGTCGCCTTGGCCCATGTAGACCGCCTGCCCGCCTACCTGCACGCGCACTATCTCTCTTCGGCTGCGTTCAGGTAGGCAAAATGGGGCCTGATCCCGCGCTAAGGGTGCCCCTTCTCTCTTATGGCTTCCTGGTATATCTCCGCGATGCGGGCGATCTTGTGGTCCCAGGTGTGCTCGGCCAGCACTTTGCGGCGGCCCGCCTTGCCCATCTCACGAGCGATATCGGGACGGTTCAGGAGGAACTGGATCATGTTCGCCAGCGCGGGCACGTCGCCAAACTCTACCAGGTAGCCATCTGCCCCGTCCGATACGACCTCCGGCACGCCACCCGCATTAGCCCCTATGACGGGTGCGCCGTTCAGCCACGCCTCCAGGTAGACGATGCCGAACGAGTCGGTGCGAGACGGCATACAAAAGACCTGCCCGGCGGCCAGCAGGTCGCGCTTGTCCTCGTCCGTGATGAAGCCGAGCCAGCGGCACCGCTCGCGCACCTCCTCGGACAGGTTCTCGTAATAGTCGCGGAACTTGTCCAGCATGGTAGAGCCTGCCATGATGAAGGTCGCGTTCACCCCCCGCGACATGACCTGGCGCATCGCCTCAATCGTGTGAGTGGTGCCCTTGTCGTAGGCCGCCGCCCCCAGGTAATAGACGATTGGCCCGCGCACGCCGTACTTCTTCCTGAAGCGCTCTCCGTTGCCGCCTACCACCTCGTAAGGGTTGACCCCCACCCCCACCCGGTGCATCTTGTCCGCAGGCACCCCCAGTTCCCCCAGGAAGTCTTGCTCCAACCGCGTCTGCATTATTAGGCGGGTGGCCCGGCGCTCAAGGTCCAGTTGGTGCCGCATGCTGTAGTAGCGGCTGATGCTCCTGTCGCCCGGCTCGCCCAGGTGCGTGAAGGGCGTAATCACGTGTGGTATGCCCACGCGCTCGGCGTAATCCGCGGCCGCCGCGATCATCGACTCGAAGGGGATGTTGGTGGTGTGCACCAGGTCGAAAGCGCCGGGGGGCAGCGCCTTCAACGCCTTGCGTAAAGAGGGCACCCACGGGGTGATACGCGAGAACTGGTAAAGCGTCGAAGTAGGCGGGAAGGGCAGGTCGCTCAGGATAGCCATGCCCCTGCGCCAGGCCCTGTAGTAAATCGCGGGCAACGGCAGGTGCCGCACCGGAAAGCGCCGTATCGACACCCCGTTGTGCATGCCTCGCACCATAGGCACGCGCCGCGCCCGCTTCGACCAGAAGTAGTCGAGGTCCCACGCGTCGGTAGTCCACACCTCCACCGTATGCCCCGCCCGCGCCAATCGCTCGGATAGCTCCTGGAAATATAGCTCGGAGCCTCCGACGTAAGGGTGATAACGCTGGATGATGTGGAGTAAACGCATTTGGGATTTCGGATTTCGGATTTCGGATTTGTCCCAATTCCCACTAAATCCGAAATCCGAAATCCCAATTCCGAAATCACGGCACCGCTGGCGTGTCGGTCCAGATTTGGGTGTAGTTCAGCTTGTTGAAGACGGCGGCGCGGATGTCCTTGAGGGGGGTGCCCGCGCCGAGGCCCTCTATCGTCATCTCGGCGGCTTCCTGGCACTGGCTGCACGTGGTGCTGTGGTCGGTGAACTCCACCGCGCTGTCCGACATCGACTTGATGAAGCACTCGCCCAGGTCCTGGTGGGGCTGCTCGTATACGGCGCAACCGCAGTAGCAGGGGATGTAGCCGAACTCGTCGTAGTGCTGCATCGCGCCCTGGTACAAGGTCTTAACGGCCTCCTTGTTGGGGCCAAGCATATCCTGGAGGAAGTTGGGCAACTGGCCCGCGGCTGTGGTCTCAAGCACTTCCTTAGGGTTGGGCACAGAGCCGCTGAGGCCCTTGGGCTTGCCCTCCGGTATCCCCTCGTAGGGTGAGCGGGCAACCGGGTTCGTAGGCAAGGAACCCTGGCCCTGTTGCGTACCGCCTGAGCCGTTGTCGCAGGCAATCAAAGCGCCCACGATGACGGGCAGGAGCAGCATAATCGCCACTCGTGTCAGCGGCGACACTCCCCTGCGGCGCTCCACGGGATGCGCAGCCATTCGCTTTACACTCTTGCCAGCCGGGACACCACTCAAAGTGCTTCTCCTATCTACTGCTAATATCGCACCATGAACTACTCGCTCTTCCAGGTTTCATTGTCCCACATTTGCGGAAGTGATGCCAGAGCGACGATGGTGCGAGGACCCGTACCTACAGCGGACCATTGCGGGATACTAGGACCATACTCCCCCCTGTCATCCTGAGCGTAGCGAAGGATCTCAAGAAGGTGAATAGGGACGCTGTTGGACCTGTGGCGGGATAATCAATGGTGCTCAAAGCTCGGCGTTGTAGTATAGCCAGCATCGGAGATCCTTCGCTACGCTCAGGATGACAGAGGGGGATATGGTCCGACACCCTGACCGAACCCTACGCAGGGTATTTGTGGTATATAAGAGTATCGATAGCCAGTTCGGGCGTGCCACCTGCCTAGACAGGATGTCGTTAGCCCAGCCACGTAGCATAACCATTACACAGGAGAAAGCAGCATGTTCCCCAACCAGGGCAACCCCGATGGCAACGGTGCACACAGCAACCTCTCGCAAGGTGTGCCCGCGCCCGAAATGTCCTCCGTAGCCTCAATGGCGAGCAGGGTGCGGGCCAGCGTGGAGCGGGTGATTGTCGGGAAAGGGGCCGAGATCGAGCTGATGCTGGTGGCTATGCTCTGCGAGGGCCACGTGCTGCTGGAAGACGTGCCCGGCATCGGCAAAACCACACTGGCTAAGGCCCTGGCGCGCTCGCTCGACTGCACCTTCCACCGCATCCAGTTCACCCCCGACCTCCTGCCAAGCGACATCACCGGCACCTCCATCTACAACCAGCAGACGGGCCAGTTCGAGATGCGTCGCGGCCCCATCTTCAGCCAGATAGTGCTCACCGACGAGATCAACCGCGCAGGTCCGCGCACGCAGTCGGCCCTCCTGGAAGCGATGGAGGAGCGGCAGGTGACGATTGATGTGGACACGGTGCCTCTCCCGCGCCCCTTCATGGTGCTAGCCACCCAGAACCCGGTGGAGCTTGAGGGCACCTTCCCCCTGCCGGAAGCCCAGCTAGACCGCTTCCTCATCAAGCTGCAACTGGGCTACCCGGGCGAAGAGGAGGAGCGCACTATACTCAGGCGCTTCAAGGAAGAAAGCCCCATGCTCAACCTGGAACCGGCAGCGAGCACGGAGGATATATTGAGCGCACAGCGCACCATCCGCAAGGGGTACGTCAGCCCCGCCGTGGAGAGCTATATCTTGTCGGTGGTCCGCGCCACCCGGCAGCACGAGGCGGTGGAGCTTGGGGCCTCCCCCCGTGCCACGCTGGCGCTGTACAAATCGTCGCAGGCGCTTGCAGCCATCCAGGGGCGGGGCTACGTACTGCCTGACGACGTCAAGCGTATGGCCGGCCCGGTGCTCTCCCACCGCCTGATGCTCAGCACCCGCACCCGCCTGCGGGGCCGCGACGCCAACGCCATCCTGGAAGAAGTGGTGAACGGCGTGCCGGTGCCCGTCGAAGCGGCGGTCTAGCGGATGAACGAGCCACTGCGCGCCGAACTGCTCGAGATGGAGCGCGCCGACAGGGCCAAGCGGGCCGAGCTAGTTGCACGCGGTGAGTTGCACAAGCCAGGGTACCACCCGGAAATGGAGGAGGTCCATCGAAGGCATAACGCCCGTATGCGGGAAATCATCGAATCGCACGGCTGGCCCGGCAGGTCGTTAGTAGGTGACGACGGCTGTCGTGCGGCGGGCTTCGTCGTCCAGCACGCCATCCTCGACCCCGAGTTGCAGCGTCGCTGTGTCGGGCTACTAACCGACGCGGTGGAGCATGGGGAGGCCGACGGCTTTATGCTGGCGCTGCTTACCGACCGGGTGCTGGTACAGGAGGGGAAGCTTCAAATCTACGGCACCCAGTACACGGGCGCGCCGGGCGGGGGAGTGGAACCCTTGCCGGTTGCCGAACCCGACAAAGTGGACGAACGCCGCCGCGCAGTTGGCCTGCCACCTTTAGCCGAAAACACAGCGCGACTCAACTCTCAACACGCACAAGAGCTTGCAAGGATGAGCCAGGACAGCAAGAAGGAATAGCCGGTACTTGAACAACGCTGTGAGGGTACCCTGCGACCAAGGCCCCATCTTTGTCATTCTGAGTGGACCATCTTGCAAGAAAGTTACCCATAACAGGAGCAAGCACCCCTCTGTCATCCTGAGCGTAGCGAAGGATCTCAAGAAGGTGGGTAGGGAAGAAGCTGTATTGGACTACCCACGTCGGAGTACCCACGTAGGACTACCCACCTCGGCTTGCCAGCAGGCTCCCGCACGTGTAGAGAGTCCGACTGCCACCTGATCCTTCGCTACGCTCAGGATGACAAGGCCTCTCCTCCTCCTGTTATGGGTAACTCTCTTGCAAGATGCTCCACTCAGAATGACAGGTCCAACAGTGCCTCGCCCTACAAACAGGATGGCATTCACGAACCGAATAACCCTAACCGCATCACGTTTCACGTTTCACGTTTCAGAACCATGAGCAAGCGCCCACCACCGCCCGAACCTATCAGCCGCCAGCCCTACCAGACCGCGACCCAGTTCTGGATGCTCACCCGGCTGCCCTGGATAAGGGAAGCGGGTCAGGACGACAACCCCAGGGGGCTGACCACCAGCCAGGTGTCGCAGATGTGGGTGTACGCGGCAGGGGCCATGATAGGGCTGGGGGCGCTGCTGGGTAACGGGCCATTATTCGCGCTGGGGCTGTTCCTCGGGGCGGCCTTGCTGGTGGCCTGGCTGTGGGCGCGGTTCTGCCTGCACGACCTCACCGTGGAGCGCCGTTTCAGCCAGCCGCGCGCCTTCTATGGCGAAGAAATCACCATGTCCCAGGTGTTCACCAACAACAAGCCCCTCCCTATACCCTGGCTGGCGGTGCACGACGAGTATCCCGGCGCGCTCGAAATCAGCTCGGCAGCCGCCTCCGTCAGTTCCAAGTCGAGGGTGCGGACGCTTACTACCACCCTCTCGCTGGGCTGGTACGAGCGGGTGACGCGACACTACACCGTCAGGTGCACCGCCAGGGGAGAGCACGAATTCGGGCCGGTGGACCTGGAGTCGGGGGACGTGTTCGGCCTCTTCCGCCGCACCCAGGAGATTGCCACCCAGCGGACGCTTATCGTTTATCCCCGCTTCGTGCCGGTGGAGCAGCTTGGCATCACCGCGCGCCAGCCCTTTGGTGACTTCAAGGCCGCGCAGAACCTGGCTACCGACCCTCTCAGGCTGCGCACGATACGCGAGTACTCATACGGCGACAACCCCCGCCACATCCACTGGAAGGCTTCGGCCCGCCGAGGCAGCCTGCAAACCAAGCTGTTCGAGCCCGCGGCCACGCCCCAACTGTTCATCTTCTGCAACCAGGACACCTTCGCCCGCATCTGGGAGGGGTTGGACCCGCAGACGCTGGAGCTTACTATCACCGTGGCCGCCTCACTCGCCAACTACGGCCTGGAACAGGGCTACATGGTGGGGCTGCGGGTGAACTCCTTCTCGCCTAAGTCCGACATGCAGGTGAAGATCAATCCCAGCCGCAACCCGGAGCAACTTACCCGCATATTGGAGGCACTGGCTCGCATCAAAGGGTGGTCGGGCGCGCCGATGGAGGAGCTACTCCGGGCCGAGCGCCGCAACCTGCCGAGGGGCGCGACCATCGTGGTGGTTACCTCCGTCATCGGTGACGACATGCTGAACATTCTGACCGCGATAAGGCGGGCGGGCCACCCCGCCACGCTGGTGGAGACGACCGGCTCCCAGCGCATCGCCAATATGGAGCGTGGAGTGTCCGCCGAGGCCTTGCGCTCCCAGGGCATCGACTATTACCGGGTGGAGGCTGTCAGGCAGGCGGCCACCATCGAGAAGTTGAGCTTCTAAGAGAAGCGGTCTAGCAGAAAGACCACCGCCAGCGCCGCCAGCAGCAGCCATATGGCGACAATCACCGCCGCGGCCACCCGGTTCACCGGCTTGGTAGCGATCTCCATCCGCGCCCGCTCCCTGCATTCCTCTAATACCTCCGCGGGTATCATCCTGCGGGCAAGCGCGATGCCAAGGGGGATGAGCACCAGGTCGTCCAGGTAGCCGAGCACGGGGATGGGGTCGGGGATGAGGTCGATGGGGCTGAAGGCGTAGGCCACTACGCAGGCGGCGAAGATGCGGGCGGGCCAGGAGACGCGGGGGTCCCTGTAGGCGAGGTAGAGCGCGTACACCTCGGTCTTCAACTGCCGGGCGCGCTGCTTCCAGCTATCCAGCCACGTCACCGGTAATATGTCCTTCTGCCAGGAATTGAAACCACGCACCATTATACATGGCCCAAGTGCCGCACCCGGCAGATCCACAACTATCCACGGGTACATCGGAACTCCCCAAGTACCAATCGCGGCGACCACACTCCCCCTTGTCATCCTGAGCGTAGCGAAGGATCTCAAGAAGGTGGAATGGTACCGCTGTCGAACTTTATGGGCTATGGTGCCATAGGTTCAGTGTGGGGGTAAAACCAACATCTGAGATCCTTCGCTGCGCTCAGGATGACAGGGGGAGTGTGGTCGCCCCGGTTGGAATGGCATACAGTGGCGGCCCACCACCGGCGGTCCCGTAGCATCATCGGTAGGCTATAATGTTGAAGGTCCAACCCATACTGGAATGCGCCGAAAACGAGCATATGAGCAGTTTCCGCACTGGAAACCGGCTACACGCTTGCCATACATTACATTGTAGGCAACAGCAGCAGCAGCCAAATCCATACTCAGGGGAGCATACTATGTCTCGTTCCAGGGTGTTGAAGCAGATAGAGCGATTGGACCCGGAGAAGGACCACCAGCAGATAGCCTTCCTCACTGCTTGCTACGAGTTCCCCTTCGACACCGCCCGCGCCCTGGAGTTCGCGCTCTACCGTACCTATTGCTCGCCCAGCATCTCGGCCATACTGGACAGCACCGGCGAGTTCCAGCACCGCGCCCAGAAGCGCTACGACGACACCGACCTGATACTCAGCGAGATACTGGAGGACGGCTACGACGGCGAGCGAGGCAAGGCGGCCCTGCGGCGCATGAACCAGATGCACGGACACTACGCCATCTCCAACGAGGACATGCTGTACGTGCTGTCCACATTCGTGTTCGAGCCTGCGCGCTGGGTAGAGCGCTTCGGCTGGCGGCGTCCCACCAAACAGGAGAAGCTGGCCGCTTTCTACTTCTGGCGCGAGGTGGGCCGCCGCATGAACATCAAGGACCTGCCCGCGTCGTACGAGGAGTTCGAGCGGTACAACATAGAGTACGAGCGCGACCACTTCCGCTACTCCGACACCAACCGCCGCGTGGGCGAGGCCACCCTCGAAATGTTCCTCAACTGGTACCTGCCACGCTTCCTGCACCCCCTGGGACGCCCGTTCGTATACGCCCTGATGGACGAGCCGTTGTTGCAGGCCTTCGGCTTCCCCCTGCCCTCGAAAGCGATGCGGCGCGTGGTAGAGGGCACGCTCAAGCTGCGAGCGCGGGTGCTACGTCTCTTCCCCACCAGGCGCACCCCTCGCCTGCGCACGGCCATAAAGCACCGCACCTACCCGAGGGGCTACCGGATAGAGGAGCTAGGGCCCGGGCACCGTGTGAGCCTCTTAACAACCCTAATTAGCACTCTTAAACGGCTACGAAGCTATATAGCTCAAGAGCTTACTCCTCCAGCACTGAAACGTTTCTTGCAACAGTAAGCGCATATACACCTCGTATCCAATTCGTAGAAACGACCAGATTTACTAGCCTGTGTGCTGACGTACAACCAACCTACGAGGCTGATGTGGGAGCTGCACGCCCCTCCTCTCGGAGCTACCACCTTGCAACCAAGCTAGTAACAAGTCAGGTCACAGCAAAGGGGCAAGCGCGCCACGGACGCTTACCCCTTTGCTGTGACTTAGTGATGTGTCAGGGCTTGAAGAAGCCCTTGAGCTTGAACCTGATTTGCAGCTTCACATCAAGTGCAACCGCAACCACAATCAAGCCAAGAAGCAGCTCCAGCCAAAAGTTGTGTAACTCTGGCATGGTGAGCCTCCTTCGCACAAGTTGACATAGTACCTAGATCACCCAAATCTGCTATCCACAAGGGATTGCATTTACCGCTCCAGATAGCTATACTCAACCTGAGATGCAACCTAGACCAGCCACAAACTGGTCTTTCCTCTCGCTAAGAGCTTGGATCCTGTGGCAGGGGGCCGAGCTCTTTGCTTATCTATAACATACCCACTGCTATATACATCGTCAATAGCTAAAGTACAATCGTTTGAATCTATTTAGTACTAACGGACCAAGAATCAAAAAGCCGCACACGAAGTGCGGCTTCTTGGTTCCTTTTTGCCAACGCAAAACCCGTAGTAGTGTTTGTAAGATTAGAGTGTAGTGGTGAAGGGGTTTTGCGTTACGAGCATGTGATAATTACTCATACGCATCACCTCCTTATTCTTAACAAAGCCTCGAAGTGGATTTTTTCAACGGGGAGGCTTCAGTGATTTGAGTATACCAATCTCCAAACCGAATGTCAAGGCTCGGCGGTAGGAGAACCGGTAGTTCCTGGGGAGGACGATTCTCCCTCCTCCGGCTCGTCTACAGGCGGACCTTGCGGCGGCGTGGCGTCGGGTGGCAACGTGCTTGCGGGGACGATTACGGGCGACGGCGTCCCACTGCTGGGGCTGGCGGTGACCTGGGCCTGGGTCGTGCCGGTAGCGTTGGCCGAGGCTTCGGTCTGCTTGCGGCCCGGTATGGTCAGCACCTGGCCCACCTGCAACGCGTTGGGGTCCGCGATGCTGTTGGCCCTTACAATGTCGTCCACCGTCAGCCCGAACATGTCCGCGATGCCGGAGAGGGTGTCGCCCGCCTTCACCACGTAGGTAACGGGCGCGGCGGTGGGCTGGGCCTGCGGCGTAGCCGTGGGAGTGGGCACCGGGGTGAGCAGCAGCCGCACGTCGTCGGTGGGGCCTGTCGTCGCGGCGTTCTGGCACCCGGCCGCGCCCACGAGCAACGCAGTTACGAAAGCCACGCGGAGGGTGCGCGTGGCTCTCTCTGGAACTCCTATGTGTACGGCATGTCGCGGCATCTTGCTAGCGTTTCTTGTTGATACCTGTATTGGGCATCTCCGGCACCTGTTGCGGGTCCGTGCCCACTGCGGTCGGGGCCACCTCTACCGGGTTGGCCGGGCCACCTTGCCCGCCCGGACTCGCAGGCGTTTCGGCCGGCTGCTGGGGCTGCGGTTGGACTTCCAACGGTGGTGGGGCCTGGCCGCCCACGTCGAAGGGCAAATAAAGCAACTGGTCCGGGTAGATCAGATCGTCTACCACACTATTTACACTAACGAGGGCATCTACGTCCACCCCAAGCCTCTGCGCGATGTCCGACAGGGTGTCGCCCGGCTGCACCACGTAGAACGGCGTAGACGCCTCACCCGTTATCACCCCGCCCTGCGCTTCCAGGGGCGTATATGCTACCTGGGGCGCTGCCGGTGCGCTGTCGGGGGGCGTGCCGGAAGAAACAGCCACTGTGGGCTGAACGGGCTGCGTCGGCAGCAGGGGCTGAAGCGGCACAGAGGTAGGCGTCGGCGCGAGGTCGCCCGGTACGTTAGCCTGGTTGCTGTCACCTGGTACGGCGATATCGGGGGCCGTCTGCCCCTGGTCGGATTGCGGGGCCACGCTCAGGGAGTCGGGCGGGATACCGGCACTTGCCTGCTGGGAATTCTGTGTGCTTTGCACGCTAGGGGGTTGCTGAGTGTCCCCACCGAAGCGCGTGGATAGGCCGCCCAGCCCGAACATCGTGACAGCCACGATAGCGGCGAGCGCCACGAAGTAGACCATGCACCCCTTGGCACAGCTATTCCCCAACGCACCTTTCACAGGTGAGCACGCCCCATTCTAGCTTCACTCTTACACATCCTGTCCCAACTATAGCACGATTGTCCTATTGAGGACCCGGTTTCCACATAGACGATGGACGATGGACGATGGACGATGGACGATGGACGATGGACGATAGCGGGGAACTCGGAACTCAGAACTCGGAACTCGGAACTGTTATAATCAGGCACCAGATGTATGCACGCGGGAGGTAGGGGTTTGGCTCACGGTCAGGGGTTGTTTATCGTGCTGGAGGGGCCGGACGGCGCAGGTATCAGCACGCAGACGGCGTTGTTGCAGTCGGGGCTTGCGTCGAGGGGCTACCGGGCATTTGCTACCAAGGAGCCTAGCACGGGGCCAATCGGGGCGGTTGTGCGCCAGGCGTTGAGCCACCGGCTGGTATACCCACCCTCCGAGCCTATCACCGACGAGGTGATGGCCCTGCTCTACGCCGCCGACCGACTGGACCACATAAGGGCCGACATCCTACCCCGCATCGAAAAGGGCGTACACGTCGTGTGCGACCGCTACCGGCTCTCGTCCTACGCCTACCAGGGGCTGACGGCGGGGCAGGAGTGGGTGCGCGAGCTAAACAGCCGCTCCATCGCCCCCGATCTGACCTTCTTCATCGACGTGCCTCCCGAAGTGAGCCAGAGCCGCATCCACACCAGGGGCGGCCACATCGAGCTATACGAGACCGACGAGCGCCTGCGCCCCATCTACGGCAACTACCTCCGGCTGATTGACGAGGCCAAGCAGGCGGGCGAGCAGATTGTTGTCATTGACGGTACGCCCACCCCGGATGTGGTCGCGGCTGCTATCCTGGAGCACACAATTGCGGTAATACAGGACGTGACAAGCGTCGGATAAAGCAACATGGTAATCAGCCGACGCCCGGCGATTGATACAACGGATACAGTAGAAGGAACAGAGTAGCAAGGACGACGCCCGTCGATTGAAATCGCGGGCTATACAAGGCAAAGTCTGCCTTACGGCAGACTGGTTCATCTGGGAGCACCTAAAGAGACCTAATAAGATGTATCAGTCCCCGCGAGGGGACTTCGCAAGGTGTAGCCCGCGATTTCAATCGCCGGGCGTCGGCTGGGCACCATACTGCCAACATGACTGCTCGTCCTCCGCATATGCATACGACTGTTACGGCTAGGACTTAGAATCGGGAGCACCTATGCAAAACGAACCGCGCTACACCTTCCACTACACACCCGCAGACTACTTCAACAGCCTGGACCCGGCTGCCGACTACTTCCCCCCTGAATTCGAGGAAGAGGGCTTCATCCACTGCACCGACGGCGCGGAGAACGTAGCCAGGACAGCCACCCGTCACTTCCGCTACGACGAGCGGGGCTTCCTCGCCCTGTATATAGACAAGACGCTGGTCACCAGCCCCATCAAGTACGAAGACCCCGACGAGATTTACCCGCACATATACGGGCCGCTACAGCGCGTAGCGATAGTGCGAGTGCTCAACGCCTGGCGCGACCAGGATGGTTTCTTCCTGCCGATGCCCGACATGTAGAGCTTCAGCATAGGCTACCTGGCCTCCAGCAAGTACCGCTGCAACCATATATCCTGCGCCTCCACGGGCGGCGACTCGGCACGCAAACCGGGCACGCTCCGGCTCCATTCCCCTGAGAAGATAGCCGGATCGCTCGTCATAAGGCCGAAACTGGTGACGCCCCTCTCTTGCATCTGACGCGCCCACTCCCCCAGGCGCGCGTCACCCTCCGCCAGCATAATGGGCCTCGTGTAGAAAACCGGGGCGAGGTTGAGGGGCAGCCACCACACGTCGGTCACAAGCGGCTCTCTTCCAGGTAGTGTGCCCGCAAGCGTCTGCCAGGCCACTACCTGCGTGCGCTCCGTAAAGGTAGCCGCGTACCCTCTGACGCTCAACAACACCCCCAGCGCCACCAATACGCAAGCCGCCAGCACCGGCACAGTCCTGTAGAGCCGTTCGCTTCTGCCGCGATGGGCCTGCACAATGCGCGTAATCGCCAGAAGCGCCAGTACTACCAGGGCGGGGTACGCAGGTAGCAGGTAGCGCTGCCCCCACTCGTGCCTGCTGATTGGACCTAAGCCACTCAAGACACTAATGATGAGGGCGTGCAGTCCTACGTACAGCAGCGTCACGGCTTGGAGCCAGCTTTGCGGCGTCAGGGGTGGGTGGCTCTTCAGCCCGGACTCGCGTGTCTCACTGCTTGCGGGCCATAGCGCCAGGGCTACAAACGGGCTGGCGAGAAGGAAGCCGTGCAGGTTGTAGTACAACTCGCCCGAAAGCAGGGCGAACAGCGAGGGGACAGTCAGCAAGAGTAGCCCCAGCCCCAGGACGAGCAGTCGCCACCTGCCAGTGGCACCCCCGGCGCGCAACAACCTCGCCAATCCCGGCAGGGCGCACAAGGCTAGCCCCAGCAGCCCCACCATCTCGGCCCAAAAGGGGAAGCGCGGCGACGAGGGGAACGACTGCGGCCCGAACAGGAAATCGGGCACCACCCGCAGACCCGCGGAAGCTATATAGCGCACCGCCGGAAGCTCGATGCCACCCGATGCGGAGCCGCCGTCGCTGCCCTGGAAGTACCAGATGGCGTGCAATGGCAGTATCGTGCCCTCGGTGATGGCATAAAAGGCCCACAGCGGCACCAGCGACACCGCGAACGCTCCCACCCATCGCCACAACGCCCGCCTCCAAGCCTCCTCGCGCCACGCCATGTATGCGTACACCAGGCCCATCACCAGCGCCAGCACGTAAAGCTCGGAGCGAAAGTAAATGGCGGCGGCTAAGAGGGCCGCGTTCAGCCACAGGGCGCGTGAAGCAGGCTGTTTGGAGCGTACCGCGACAAAGCCCGAGAGGAGGCTGAGAGTCACCAGCAGGGCAGCCAGCGTATGCTCGAAGAACAGCAACGAGTAGATTGATATGGGTGTAGCTAGCCCCAGCAAAGGGATTGCGGTCCAGGCCAGCCGGGGGAGGACCCCCGCCTTCAGCGCCAGCCTGTATGCAGCCCAGAGGGTACCCAGTCCCATGAGCAGCGGCACCACGTACAGCCCCCAGAAGCCCATGACCTTCCAGGGCATCCGCGTAAGCAGCCCCAGGAAAATAGGCCATTGCAGGTAAATGCGCTCCCCATCGACGTAGTGCTGGCGGTCGCGGAAAGGCACGAAGCGCAGTTCTGGGTCGAGGGCGCGAGCGGGGTAATTGACCGACCAGTCGAGGCCGGAGGGCGCGAGCCGCAGATTGCGCACCTGCAAATACTTGGCCCCAGCATCGTGCTGCGTCAGCCCCTCCGGCGGCATAGAGATGAGAGCGGCAAGGTAGAGAGCGGCGACGAGGAGGAGGGAGAGTAATGCGGGACGGTTGTTCTGAAACGTGAAACGTGGTTCTGAAGCATGAAACGTGAAACGTGAAACGTGGTTCTGAAACGTGAAACGTGAAACGTGATGCGGTTTGGGGTATTTGGTTCGCGAGTGCGATCCTGTGGGTGCGGCAGAACCAACTTCCCCTTTGTCATTCTGAGCGCAGCGAAGAATCTCGTCCTCCACGAAGGTATAACACCTTTCCTGAACGTAAGTGCTTACTAATAGCAATAGCTACTTGGGTGCTAAAGGACGAGATTCTTCGCTTCGCTCAGAATGACAAGAGGGAAGTTGGTCCCGCAACAGAAACAACCTCATATCCGCGAACCCTATAGAGCAAGCCGCATCACGTTTCACGTTTCACGTTTCAGATACAGAACCAGCCAGCACAAACCCCTTCAGATCCTCAAAAGCACGCTCGGCGCTGGGCCAGCGGACGGTGTACTTGCTTTCGCGACCCCTGCCCCCGACTTCGAGGCGGATGAGACCGGAGCCGCGTAGCTCGCGGATGTGGTGCGACACGGTAGGCAGGCTCAGCTTCACCTCCTGCGCGAGGGACTGTAGCGACCTCGGTTCGGCCGCGATTAGTCGCAGCAAGCGCAGGCGGGTGGGGTCGGCTAGCGCCCGCAACACCAGCAGGGCGTCTTCCGGCACCGACTCGCCGGGCACCACCCTGTGCCCCACCGGGTGTGCGCCCCACACCACCAGCAACTCGCGCTCCGAAATCTCGGCTCTCACCACGTAAGGGTGCAACCAAACCGATGGCACCAGGACCAGGCGATCCAGATCTATGTCGGCGCTCAAGGTGAAGCCGTTGGACAGGCGCTCCAGCAGGTCGGGCACGGTGGTCTTCTTGGCGAGGGCCTTGGCATCGGCCAGCATCCGGTCCAGGATCGGCTGCAATCGTGTCTCCTCGTCGGCAAAAAAGACCGTCTGGTACTCGCGCATGACCGCCAGCCAGCGTCGCTTGGTGGCCTCCGGGTTCTCCATATCGTCGAACAGCCGCCGCACGTCCGCCACCGATGGGGTAGCGCCTATGGCCGAGCGAGCCACGCCCCGCCGGTATTCCTCCACGTCGGTATCCGCCATCCTCTCGCCCGCCAGCGCCCGGTCCCGCAACTCCGAGGGGATGTGGGAGAACTTGGTGGGCGTGTAAACCCGGCGCATGAATTCGGTACCGGGTATCGCCTCCACGTAATCCAGGAAGCGGTCGACGGTCTTGGGCGCGTCCATCGCCAGTACCAGGTGGACGGGCATGTAGGCGATCACCGAGAAGGGGGGGTTGAAGAAGTCCTTGAGGTCGCGCTGGCCGTTGGGCGAGAGTCGCTTGCGCACGCCTGCGGCCCAGGGCGCGGGTAGGGCGTAGTCTTTAGGCAGGAAAATAGCGCGCAGGCTGAGCAGCAGTTCGTAGGCGGTGCCCACGTCCCAGTCCAGCACCTCCGCGAGAGGATTGATGTGGCCCGTAGGCGCGGCGTCTGTAGTCATGTGTCCTTTCAAGTACGAACGTCACAAAGCGGCACGACCCAAACCCGCAAGCGCCCAGCGCCCGCACAGCAAACCCGTACCGCCCACGGATTGTGCTAGATTATAGCGTCCTACCCCACCGATAGCAAGACGCTGGGCGTAATTCTTAATTCTTAATTTTGAATTCTTAATTGAAGATGCGGCTATCGGGACCTCAATTAAGAATTCAAAATTAAGAATTAAGAATTACGTATTGCGAGCAGCGTCTTCCGCGAAGGCAACGCGTTCGGCTATGGAGGGGTGGCTGTGGAAGAGGACGCGCACCCAGCGTGGTGGCTCGGCTTCGGCGAGGTTCTGCCCGGCTAGCTTGAGCATTACGGAGCGGAACGCCTGGGGCTTGCGGGTGGTCTGTAGGGCGTAGCGGTCGGCGGTACGCTCCATCTGGCGGGTGAGGAAGTTGCCTAGCGGAAGGACTATCATGCCGACACCCACCATGGCTACCATGAAGAGGGGTAGCGCGGCCACGTCAGCTATGCCCCGGAAGCCGAATGCGGGCACTCCCCAGTTCAGCACGAGGGAGGCAGCGCCCATGCTAGCGAGTAGGATGGCCGCCTCGGCAGCCAGCCCCCTTGGCAGGTCGTTGTGGACGTGGTGCGCCAACTCGTGGGCCAGCACCGTCTCTATCTCGTCGTAGGTGTAGTTGCTCAGGAGGGTGTCGCCCAGGATAATGCGGCGGGTGCTGCCCAGGCCGGTGAGCATGGCGTTGGCGGCGGTGGTGCGGCTGCTCATGTCCATGACGTACACGCCCCGCACCTTAGCGCCCGCGCCCTCCGCCAGCCGGGTCAACCGCGCCACCAATTCGGCGTCCTCTAGCGGGCGGAACTTGTAGAAGAGGGGCATCAGCAGCACCGGGGCTAATTGCGTCATGGCTACCATGAAGAGCCAGGCAAGTCCGGCCATGACCAGCCACCACCAATCTGGCAGCGTCCTCAACAGCCAGTAGAGCACTTCCATAGCGCCCAGCCCCAGCACCGCCGAAATCGCAAGCTCTTTGAGGGTGTCGCTAATCCAGCCACCCAGGCTTTGCGTGGACAGACCGTAGCGGTGAGGCAGCACGTAGCCGGAATAAAAGTCGAGAGGCAGCGAAACGAGCGCGTAGCCGACACCGAGCGCAACAGTATAGAGAGCCACGACCAGCCAGGGGTCGCCGGTGATGCTCACCGCCCAATCCCGCATGGCCGCCGACCAGCCGAGGAAGAGCAGGGCCAGCACCAGCAGGATAGCCACCCCTAGCTCAACAAAAAAGAGCCGCCTCTTGATGCCCGCGTACTCTTTAGCCGTGCGCTGGCGTTCGGGGTCAAGCTCTGTGGTGAGGGTATCGCCTGGTATAGCCTGGGGGTGGTCGTGGTGGCTCATGGGGGATGAGCTACTCCTCGCCCCTCCAGTTCGCCACCCAGCCACGTTGCACGATATAAGGGTCGGCGGTGCTGGCCTCGCTTTCTCCGCCGCTGACCGGCACCAGGGATACGGCCTCCCGAGAGAACCAATCTATCTGCCCGGACACTTCCTCCCCGCTCTCCAGGGTAAGGGTTACCCGGCTATCCTTGCCCTGGTTCTCCTCAAGGAACCCCGTGAGCATCTTGCGGTAGCTGTCTCTACGGCTGGTAAGGTCTTCCAGGGGCACGCCAAAATAGCCGGCCAATTTGGAGAGCGTTTCATCGTCCTCACCCACGCGGCGATGCTTAACCTCTATCAGGTGCACCTCGGAGGCAGGCACCCCGCTTGCTTCGGCAATCTCCCACGGCGTGACGCCGCCCTTCACCGCCCGCAGGTACTTTATGTAATCGCTCAGGCTCATGCTTAGACCCCCCGGTCCTCGTCCATATTATCTTCTTCGGGACCCTCAGGCTCACCCGCACGGTCCGAGTCTAAGCCGGAAGTGACAGGTTGGTGGCTGTCATTGCGTGCGTGGTCGTGGCCTTGCGCCGCAACGGTGGCTGTCGCAGACTCCCCGGCAGTCTCGGCAACGACGCTCGTCGCGGGCACCAGCAGGGTATCGTTGCCCAGGTTGGCAGTCACGAAGTTGCCCGACAGCGCCGCTGTAGCCTCGCCCTGCCCCGTGCGCCGGTAGTAGGCAATTGCCAGCTTGCGCAGCACCATCTCGTCCTCGCTGCCGTCCGGCCTGATTGTGATGGTGTAGGGCGTAAAGTCCACCAGCGTGCCGTCGAACTGCTCGCCGTTGAAGAGCTTGAAGGTGAAGCGGGAGCTGGCGTCGCGCTGCTGCCGTAAGTATGCAGCTTCGCGGTCCTCCTGCGCCTCCGGCCACACGCCGTAATGCACCCTCTGGCTGGGGGCTATCTCGTCCGCGATGGCGCGCAGCTTCTTTATCCAGTCCCTAGCTTCCGGGCGGGTGAGGTCGGCAAGCTGCTTGCCGATGCGGGCCTCCATCTGCTGCTGGTCGATTTCAAGACGCTGGGCGAGGCGGGATAGCTCCTGTAGCTGCCCCTCGCTGATAGGGCCGGGCGGGTGGGGTAGCGAGCGGGCGGGGCGCGTCTGCCGCGCATCTCCCGGACCCCCACGGCCCGCCTGTGGCACACCACGCGTTCTACCACCCTCACGTGGGGGCGCGCCCGTGGGTGCCTGCATGGGACCGTAGTTTTCGGCGGGGCGTGGCGCGGGTTGCGCGGGCGTATAGGCCGGGGCTTCTGTGCGCGGAGCCGAAGCCACCTGCTGGCTTACGGGAGCGTTATCCGTCCGTGGCGGCTGCGCGGGGGCGTACTGCGGCGCGGCAGGTGGCGGAGACGAGGGCGGGACTACCGTGCCTGCCGGGGGCATCAAATCCTCGATGGGCACCCACAGCGCCTTGGCGATGAGCCGGGCGTGGTTCAGCGGCATGGCAAGCCGCCCCTCTTCATAGTCGGTTATTACCCTCGACGGTATGCTGGCGCGTGCGGCCAACTGCGACACGGTCAGACCCTTTTTCTCACGTATGCTGCGAAGCATTGTCATATTTATGGCTCCTGGAACCTGCATGCGGCACGCAAGACCTGCGAAACGTAAAAGTATTGCGAAACACCTGACAGAAGATCGCGATTTGAAGTCGCCTGCTAATCGTTAAACTAAAACGCCGTATCGTATCTTTGGATAGTATCCGCCGCAGTCCTTCTACTATATAGGGTAAGCCATTATATCACCCGGCCAGATACCCAGCACGAGGATATGAATGTAAACACGTAACCCGTAACTCGTAACAAGCAAGAGGTAGGCCCAGGGCTAATTACGTGTTACGAGTCACTCATCACGTTTCACGTTTCACGTTTCAGAACCACGTTTCAGACTTCCCGCCCATCGCCTGCTGTACCGCCTGGGCTTCTTCTTCCGACAGCGAGGAGTTCGCGGCAGAGGCCTTGATGGGCCTGGCGTACATGCGGGTGCTGGTGCGGGTGTGCAGGCTGCTGATGACCACCCCGTCGCCTCGCTTGTCGAGCAGGGCCAAGGCGAAACTCTGGTCGCCGCCGGTGTCCTGGAAGGGGTTGAAGCGTACCAGGCCGACGTTCTGCACGCTGCCGGTGACCGCCGCGTCGAGGGCGGTCACGGTGATGCGAAGGGATTCCGTCTGCTCTCTCACCGACTCGAGCCGCTCGCCCTGTCGCGTAATTACCTCACCAAGTGACAGGGAGGACGCGCCAGGCCCGGCCCCGCGAGTGAGCGCCCGCATCTGCCGCTCCACGCGTCCCAGGCGCACCACGAGCAAGATTACCAGCAGGCCCAGGACCACCGCCAGCACCAGTGCCGCCGTGCCCAGCATCTCGCCTACCGTCATCGGCTCGGCACTCCTATCGCTTTGTTATACGTAGCGTGTAACATTTCAGATGTAAATCCGCAGGGTAACCGGCCGGAACGGAGGTTGTTACTTTCACCACCTCGCTACAAGCAACAGCACCGCCGCTTGTCTCTCGAACCATCAGCAGATTGTATCCCAGGGGCCGTGCCTTGTCAATCAAATGTGTTCCAGCGCCAGGGCTGTCGCAAAGCCGACAGTGTAGCAATAACAGCGGCCAACTCCCATCTTGTCATTCTGAACGCAGTGAAGAATCTCGTCCTTCAGCACCCATGTAGCACCTTTCTTCGTGTGATTATTTCCCCTCAGGAAAGGGGCAACACCTTCATAGAGGACGAGATTCTTCACTGCGTTCAGAATGACAAAGGCGGGGCATAGTCCTGGTATTCATCTTGGTTCGATTATGGGAACAGAGTCTAATATCCCATTACGGGGATGGACAATTGATAGTCTCTGGGGGAGACAGGTGGGTCGAGGACATAGCGTCGAAGTTGACCGCATGCCGCAGGCGGTGGGGCGGCACGATCTCGGTCCCGCCATCGGGGCGGGTCCAGCGCCATTCGAGGCCGTTCGCGTTGCCGGTGGCAATGAAATCGAGGCGGACCCGGTGCCAGCCCGGAGTCAGGTTGGCGGCAGCGCCGACCCACGAATAGGTGCCCCGCCCGAAGAAGGTCTGCACCGTCAGCGGCTCCCCGCACACCGTCACCAGGGAAGAACCGTCTATCGCCAGGGCTGCCCTACCGTCGGTGCGTAGCTCCATCCTGTACTCACCACCATCCGCGTAGACCTCCCCTTCCCAGCGCAGGCGCGGCACTCCAGCGACACCGGCGGCGAGGGGTACGAAGTCGAGGTCGCGTTCCGAGGGCTTGCTGATGAGGCCGTCAAAGGTGAAAGCATCCGGCGACAGCACGCCCGCACCCACAAACGGGTCTACCCTGTGCGTCATGTCGCCACCATTAAGGGCTACGGACAACCCCGCCTCACACGACTGCGGCCACATTCGGGTGGTTTCGGCCTCAGTTGCCAGGCCACCGTCCTCTTGCATCAACAGGCGCACCTTACTTGCACCGTCCACCGGCACCCGCACGCAGAAGGCCAACCATCCACGCTCTACATTCATAGGCGTACTGAAACGGCCGGGCTGTCCACCCAGAAGTAGCTGTCTATGTGCGCTGCCCTCCAGATGGAACGTAATAGGTCCGGGCCGAGGCACGTACAAAGCCCCGCTCCATGTGGCGGTCATTGCGTCCTGCACGCTGAAGTCGCCGGGCATAGCTCCCACTGTGGGCACCTGCCCCTGGTGCAGCACATTCTCATCCGCACCCGCAATAGTGACCCGCACGCCCTGGCGACCCGCAGCCGCACCCGCGGGCAGCCGGTAAGCACTGCCTATGGGGCCTCCCGGCGTCCGTAGCGGGCCGACCTCACCACCTGGATAGTAGCTCTGCACAACCGGCAAGTAGTGGGCCTGGTCCTCATCGAAGATGAATACCAACTCACGCATGGGGTCCGGCAGCAGCGGCAATTCCAGGCTCGGGTTGAGCAATTCGCTCACGAGGACGCCCGGTGCCAGCATCCTTCCCATGACCGACGAGTATGGTGGCGACAAGTTACCAACCAAGCGCACCTGGCTATCACGTGGAAGCGTGGCAAGGAACCGCCCCACCGCCGGGCCGAACGCCGGGGGCACCTGCGCCGGGTAGACCACAACGTAGCGGTACAGGTTAGCCACAGCCAGCAGGCAGAGACCCGCCGCCAGTAAGACTCCCCCGGCGTAACGCCACTTGGGCCTGTATCGGAGGAGCGACTTGAACAGGAGCGATACCGGCAAGGCCAGCGCCAGGAAGAAGGCCGGGAAAGCGGGGGTCCAGTGTACGAAGGAGGGTATATGCCCACGATCTATCAGCGTGCCGCCCACAAACACGATGCTCGCACCCCACAGCAACACCAGGAACGCCCCAGGCTGCCTCCAGCGTGACGCGAGCACGCCCATCCCAAGCAACAGCAGCACCGCCTCCACGGGAGACAAGAAGGGCGCCCAGTAGAAGTTGTCGCGGCTGGGCAGCACGCTCAGGCTGAGAAAGTTCTCGCCCATGAGCGGGGCGAGCACGTTCCAGTCGTAGACCAGGGCCTCCCAGGTGGTAGGTACGGCGGCGGGCACGTTTAGCTGGCTCAACCCCCTGCCCGCCCACATGCTAGGGTAGCGGATGAAATATGCCAGGAGCGGCCCGAAACCGATAAGGAAGCCCGCGGCCAGCAGTCCCAGGTTGCCCAGGTGCTCGCGGAACGTGCGGAAGTGGAACAGGGCCAGGTAAGCCACGAACGCCACCAGCAGGTAAGGCAACAACCGCGTGCCGTAGAAGGTGTACATGCTCAGGCCCGCCGCCAGCCCCGAAAGCGCGAAGCTCAGGGGGCGGTGGGTGCGCAGGCCGTGCAGCAGGAAGTAGAAGCACGCGGCCCAGCATGCAGCCGTGGTGATGTTGACGATGGAGACGCGGCTGTAATGTATTGCCACCGGCGAAGTAGCCCAGGCGAAACCGGCCACGGCAGCGGCGACCCGCCCCCACAATAAGCGAGCTATACCATAAGTCGGTATTAGCGTTAGTGCGCCCACTAGAGCAATCCCGGCCCTTACTCCCGCGAGACCCGTCCCAACCAGGTGCATCAGGTTACCCGTGAATGCGAAAGGCAGGCTCGGCAGGCTGGTCTCGAACCATGTCGTCGTGAAAAGGGAGATAGGCGGGCCGTTGTAGAAGCGCCAGGCTTCGTAGTGGGCGACTACTTCGTCCTGGTGGAAGTGCCAGGGGATAGTGTCCAGCGCAACCATGTAGGTGCACAGAGCCAGGGCGATGAGGCCGCCGAATAGTAGCCGTTCGGGATGTGTCCATGCTACAGGGGTAGAAGCGTCGCGGACCGCAAGTTCCCCGGCAGGGTGCCAACGGTAGCAGGAGAGCACGAAGACGGCTATGCTCGCCAGCCACAGCACGCCCTGAAGTCCAAACACGGCCTCCGGTTCCACGAACCAGGCTACCAGGCCCCCACCCGCCAGCATGATGGCCGCCCCGACACCCACCACCCGTAGCGCCCGCCCACGCCTTGCCGGTAGCGTTCCCCGTCCCTGTTCCACCGGGGGTACCGGCTTGTCCCGCGTATTACTCCAGGCCAGCGCTCCCAGCAACACACCCATGCCAAGTAATGCCACGCCCCAAGTTCGCAATCCCTCATCGAAAAGCAACGTCTCGCCCACGCAGCACAGCAAGAGGGCGGGAAGAGCTAACACGAGATCGCGCGTGCGCCAGGCACCCGGTAGGGAAACATGGTTTCGTGCACCGCCGCCCCTGGTGGATGCCTGCTGTGGGTGTGTGTCTAACTCGTTTCGCTCCATTTCAGCCACAATCATAACACCTACGGGGTCACCGGCGGGCTGATGATTAAACCACAAGGGGAAGGCACACCAGCCTTCCCCTTGTGGTTATCAACGTCCGAACATTCGCCTCTCAGTCGAAGTCGAATATATCGTCCAGGAAGCTGCGGCGCTTGCGCTTGCGACCGTACTCTCGATCATCGTCACGGTCGTAGCGGTCCTGGTACTCACGCCTGGCTTGCGGGTAGTCGGTGCGGTCGCGATAATCGTCGTCCCGGTCGTAGTTGCGGGGGTAAGAGTAGGGCTGTGGCTGCGGGGGAGGCGGCGCGTAGGGCGTTCCCGGGGGCTGGGGCGGCACCTGTGAAGCCACCTGGGGGTACTCCGGCATGGTGGGAGCGCCCGGCACGTCCGCTACCCTGGCCGTTTCGGGCTGTTGCGCCCCGCCGAAGACCGTATGGCTGCGCTCGATAATCTTGTCAAGCTCGCCACGGTCCAGCCACACGCCCCGGCACTGCGGGCAGTAGTCTATTTCGATACCCTGGCGCTCCATCATCTGCAAATTATTACCATCAAAGGGACACTGCATCTCTCTATCCTCCAGGCTCTACTCTATTGTCTGCGTCCGGCTCGTACTATCATCTGACGCTATGGGATCCTAACCTTCTTCGATACCACCATTATACTCATGATGACCTGCACATTTCACGGGCTGGGTAGCTAAATGACCTCTACTTCATGTGCGTAACTCATTAGACATATCTTAATCTATAATACAGTCATTTCTAATTGACACAAGCGACAGTAGATGCTATAATCGACACACCGTCGGCTAACGTGGCTGAGATATCTCCACTGCCGCCGCTCTTGTGTATGGTGGGCTTTTGAGCCTGCCGATTATGGTCATGCGCCAGATCGGGACGCATTACAAACACGAAGGAGACAATCACATGGATGATACAGCACAGCAGTCCCCGGAAGTAGGACTCAGCCCACCCTGGTACACCCTGTGGAACAAGATAGATAAGGCCATAGGCGCGGACCCAGGCTTCAAGGTGGAACCTCTGCAAGATAACGGCAATGGTACCTACACTGTCCTTATCAAGGCGCAGGGCGGGGACCCTACTCCGCTGGCGGCGGTCCTGAAGAAAAGCCATACCCTGGGCAATATCACCGTGTACGTAGAGGTGCAAGAATTGCACGTGGACGTACTAAGCATCAACACGCCGGATGAGCTCGTTGGGGCGCTGAAGGGAGCGCTCAAGGGCAACCCCTATTTTGTCCAGGCGCTAGAGCCAGAGCCAAGTCCGTACTTTCCGGTGCCGTCGGTGGTGGCAGTCATTACCCCGTCGGTGATCCAGTTCTACAATGACGACCTGAGCGACTACTACCGCAACTTCAACGGTCTGGCGGCTGAAGTCTTCGCAGAAATCCTGCTGCTTGAATATAACAACAACGTCACGCTCGCAACGACTACCGAGCCTTTGACTACAGAGACCGGAGGCGGCACAGGCGGCGGTGACACACAGGGCGGCGGCCAGGGTTAGTTTCACGAAATCGGTTTTACAAAGGTGGGGTGCGGTCCAACAGCCGCGTCCCACCTTTTTTGCGTTCCTACGTCGTGGCTCCACAGGTACTAAGGGGATGCACACTCACGAAGTCCCACTCATCTTCGAGGTGTCTCAGCCCGGTGTGTCAGGTGGCCTCCTCCGTCGAGCGCTCAGGACCCGGCTCCCGTGATCCTGGACTCAATCAAGGACCTAAGATGCTACTCTTGCTCCTGTGCTGAAACTTCTACACCATAGTTCATGGTGGTCAACAGCCTCCCTATTCACCTTCTTTAGATCCTTCACTACGTTCAGGATGACAGGGTGGGGCTTTGGTCTCCTCGCGTTCAACACCAGTACAATGCACACGACATCCAGTCATACGCCCCGCCCCTACAGACCGCGACTGCTACAAGTGTTACACCTCTGTCCGTCTTTTTGTATCGGTTTTTGTGACGACCGCTCGGTCCAATTCTATGGTGTAATAAAGTCGAGCGATACAGTAGAAACACTATCGCGAACAAAGCATATAAAAGCCAACAAAAAGCACAAATTATAGAAAGGAAACACAAAAACAATGAAGAAACAGATGGCACCGATTAGCGCGCTTATTGGAGCGGCCCTGCTGGTGATGACCGGCTGCGGCACAGGCACAGGCACAGGCACAGGCACAGGCACAGGCACAGGCACTGACGTTGGGACTACGCCCGTAGCCCAGTCCACGAACACGGTAGGCCAGACCGCCTCTACCAAACCCTTCGGGGAGACGGAACCTACGGCCATACTCAAGCTCCAGGGGCATGAAAGCTACGTGCATGGCGTAGCTTTCGCCCCGGACGGCAAGCTGCTGGCCTCCAGCGGCGTAGACACGAAGATCAAGCTGTGGAACCCTCAGGACGGCACGCTGCTGAAGACCCTGGAGGGGCACGCGGACGACATTAAAGGCCTAGCATTCTCCCCCGACGGCAGCATGCTGGCCTCCACCTCCGGCAACGAAGTATGGCTCTGGGCCAGCAAATAGACGGAGCTAAACGCCAAGACGCCAAGACGCCAAGGACGCGCCAAGTAGACTAAGGTTTGGAAGGTACAAAGAGGAGCAGAGTACGTGCTGTCGTACCTTGCTCCTCTTTTCTGAACAACTATCCTAATCTTGGCGCGTCCTTGGCGTCTCCGCGTCTTGGCGTTTAGCGTCTCTCCTACCCGTTGACGACTTCGCCGCCATTGGGGTGGAGCACCTGGCCGGTCATGTACGAAGAGTCGTCCGAGGCGAGGAAGACGTAGGAGGGGGCTACCTCTTCGGGTTGGCCGGGGCGCTTTAGGGGCACGTCCGCGCCGAAGGTGGCGACCTTCTCCTCGTCAAAGGTAGCCGGGATGAGAGGGGTCCAGATAGGACCGGGGGCCACTGCGTTGACCCTGATCTTCTTTTCGGCCAGCGCCTGGGAGAGCGACCGCGTGAACGCCACGATAGCCCCCTTGGTGGACGAGTAGTCCAGCAGTTGGGGGCTGCCCTTGTAGGCGGTAACCGAGGTGGTGTTGATAATCACGCTGCCCGCGCTGAGGTGCCGCATGGCTGCCTTCGTCAGGTAGAACATCGCGAATATGTTAGTGCGGAAGGTTCGCTCTAGCTGCTCGGCGGTGATGTCCTCGATGTTCTCCTGCGGGTGCTGCTCGGCGGCGTTGTTCACCAGGATGTCGAGCTTGCCAAGCTCACGCACGGTGCGCTCCACCACTTGCCGGCAGTGCGACTCGTCGCCTATGTCGCCCGGTATGAGGATGCACTGACGGCCCTCTTTCTCCACCAGCCGCCGGGTCTCCTCGGCGTCCGAGTCCTCGTTCAGGTAGGAGATAGCCACGTCGGCACCCTCGCGGGCGTACAGGATAGCCACGGCGCGGCCAATACCGCTGTCGCCGCCCGTGATGAGAGCCACCCGCGTGCGCAGCTTGCCGCTCCCCCTGTATTCGGGGTCGTCGGCGTCAGGCCTGGGGGTCATCTCCGACTCCAGGCCGGGCTGCTGGTCCTGCGTCTGGGGCGGGAGGGTCTGCTGCTTCTCCTCTTGCCCACCCTGCTGTTCTTCTTGTCCTTGCTCTTGCTCTTGATCTTGCTGCTGTTCCTGCTCGTCCATCTAATATGCTCCTTCGCTGGTCCTTGTTTCGTAATTCCCCCGAAGCGAAGGAGAGGGCAAGTTATATGCCAGTTGCCCGGTCCGGAATCGGAACAGCTATAGCTCTTTGTAGAAGAAAACCGTGTCGTGAAACGTCCCGTCGGCGTTGAGCGCCCAGCCTGGGATAACGCCCGCCTTCACGTACCCGCGCCGGGCATATAGCTGCTCCGCCAGGTCGCCTCGACGCGTATCCAGCACCAGGAGCGACCTGCCCGCGTCACGTGCGGCCTCCTCGACCGCGTTCATCAGCAGCGTGCCCAACCCTCGGCCGCGAAAGTCCCGGTGGACGCAGAACTTTTGCACCTCGGCCCTGTGCGGTGCGTTCGGCCTTGTAGCCAGCGCCAGGTGGACCGCACCAGCCACCCGCTCCCCCTCCAAAGCAGCCAACAAGACCCGCGAACCCCGCTCGACCTCCGCAATGACCCCAACCCAGAAGTCGCGCGCCTCTGCCTCACTCAACGGCGGCAAGAAGCCGACTGCGGCTTCACTGGCTACCGTGTCCTGCAACAGGGCGACAAGCTCCGGCAACAAATCCCGCGCACGCTCTGCGGTAAGACACTCGATTGATGGCATGGATCAAGATGCTCCCATTACATGAGGAGGATGAACTAAAACGCATTTCAAAGATAAGAAAGTGGAGATTAACCCATTGATAGACATTGTCATTCTGAGTACCATGCTAACGAAGGAATGACAGCAAATAAAATGGTATCTAGTATA
>DASVRN010000205.1:0-6701 GCA_036388595.1 Chloroflexia bacterium | reverse complement strand
GAAACGTGAACCGTGAAACGTGATGCGGCTGTAGCCACTTGGTTAGCAGAATCGGAACCGGGGCGGCTTACATTAGATGAGCCGCCCCTGTTCCTATTCTTGTACTAAATTACCCTTACCGCATCACGTTTCACGTTTCACGTTTCAGAACCACGTTTCACGTTTTACGTTTCAGCATGGTATAATGCCGCCATGCAAAACGGCCCTATACTCCAGACCGATCTACCCCTCCCGCTATTCGGCAGGGGTAAGGTGCGTGACACCTACGATCTCGGCTCGGAACTGCTCATGGTGGCGACCGACCGCATTTCGGCCTTCGACTCGGTGCTGCCCACCGGCATCCCGCACAAGGGGCAGGTGCTCACCGCGCTGTCGTCCTTCTGGTTTCGGCGGACAGCGCAGATAATGCCCAACCACATGATTTCATGGGAGCGACGCGATTTCCCCTTTGACTGGAAGTCGTGGCCGGAGGAGCAGCAGGCGCAGCTTGTCGGGCGGGCGATGCTGGTGAAGAAGGCGGAACGTATTGACATAGAGTGTGTGGCGCGTGGCTACATTGCGGGATCGGGTTGGAAAGAGTACGACACCACGGGCGCGATTACAGGCATCAAGCTGCCGCACGGTATGGTGCCGAGCCAGCAGCTACCGGAGCCTATCTTCACCCCCGCCACCAAAGCCGCTTCGGGCCACGATGAGAACATCACCTTCGAGCGCATGGCGGACCTCGTCGGCCAGGAGTTGGCGGAGCAGTTGCGCGATGCCACCCTGGCGATATACACGGCCATCTCGGAGCACTCCCGGCAGCACGGGGTGATCGTGGCCGACACCAAGCTGGAGTTTGGACTGCTTGACGGGCAGTTGATCGTTATCGATGAAATGGGCACGCCCGACTCCTCCCGCTTCTGGGAAGTTACCAAGTACCGCTTCGGTGAGGACCAGGCCAGCCTCGACAAACAGTACGTGCGCGACTGGCTGCTGCAATCGGGCTGGGACCGAGAGCCGCCCGCCCCGCCCCTCCCCGACGAGGTGGCCCAGAAGACCTCGGAGAAGTACCTGGAAGCTTACCGCCAGATAGTGGGCCACGACCTCAATAGCGACCTCCAATACCAGTAGCAGCACCGAGAGAGCTTACGATGCAGAAGTGGCTGGCAAACGTCTACGTGACCCTCAAGCCGGTGGTGAACGACCCTCCCGGCCTGTCCATACGCGACGCGCTGCATAACCTCGGCTACCAACAGGTGAGCGCGGTCCGCTCCGGCAAGTACATCCGCCTTCACATGGAGGCCACCGACGAGAGCATGGCCCGCCAAGCCGTGGACGCCATGTGCCAGCGCCTCCTAGCCAACCCCGTGATCGAAGACTATACTTTCACGCTAGAAGAAACGGAGTAGGAAATTGGGAATTGGGATTTCGGATTTTGGATTTAGTTGAATTCGAGCAAATCCGAAATCCGAGATCCTAATTCCCAAATCGAAACACTATGTCTCAGCCTCTAAAGGGTGTTTCTCGCATCGTGCTCGTGGCTAGCGGTAAGGGCGGGGTCGGTAAGACCACCGTTACCGTGAACCTGGCGCTTGGGTTGGCGGCGCAGGGCGCGAGGGTAGGGCTGTTTGACGCCGACATCTACGGGCCGAACGTGCCTCTCATGCTGGGGGTGCACAGGACGGAGGAATCCCAGGGCTGGATCCCCATCGGACGTGTTGCCACTGAGCCGTATATCAAGCCGCTGGAACGCTTCGGCCTCAAGGTGATGTCCATCGGGCTACTGGTGGGCGAGAAGCAGGCGGTGATGCCCGACCCGCGCTTCGTTGGTATGGTAGTGTCGCGCACGCTAAAGGATGTGCTGTGGGGCGAGTTGGACTACCTGCTGGTGGACCTGCCGCCCGGCACCGGTGAGCCGCAGCAGAGCCTCGTCAAGATGGTCAACGTGGATGGGGTGGTGGTGGTCACCACGCCTCAAGACATGTCGCTGCTGGACGCCGGGCGCTCGCTCGAACTCTACCGGCAGGCGGGCGTGCCCATCCTGGGCGTGGTGGAGAACATGAGCTACATGGTCTGCCCCGACTGCGGCAAGCACATAGAGGTGTTCCACCGGACCGAGCGCGACTGGGCCGTAGAAAGCACCGAAATTGAGGTGCTGGGGCGCATCCCCATGTCGCCGCACGTCAGCCGGGGCATAGACGCCACCCACCCGCTCCTTTCCTCCACCCCCGATGGTACCGAGTCGGCGGTCTTCCGGCAGATTGCTGCACGGCTGGGAGAGCGGCTGGCCGGGTAACACTCCCGATGGGCGAGCATTCTGGCATGGAGGGACCATACTCCCCCCTGTCATCCTGAGCGTAGCGAAGGATCTCAGATGCTTCTCTTTCCTGAATGTTGAACCTTTAGCACTATGTACGGTTACGCCAGGCAGCATCCTTACTCACCTTCTTGAGATCCTTCGCTACGCTCAGGATGACAGGGTGGAGCTTGGGTGCTGTCGATTGTAATGTGCCGCTGGCACGTTCTCTGGTATGATTGTTGTAGGTGGTTCCTCACAAGAGCGTGGGCAACCCCATTCGGCCGAATTGTCCTGATGGTAGCATGTTAGACAGGAACGGTTGAGGAGCGTATGAGCACGATGCGTGTAGGCATAGTCGTTTTCCCCGGCTCCAACGGCGATCACGATGCCCTCTATTCGCTGGGGGAGGTGCTTGGACAGCAGGCGGAACTCGTTTGGCACACCGCCACCGACCTGAGCAGCTACGACCTGGTGGTGCTGCCCGGCGGCTTCTCCTACGGCGACCATCTGCGGGCCGGTGCAATCGCACGGTTCGCTCCCGCGATGGAGGCGGTGCGCCGGTACGCCGAAGAGGGCGGCTGGGTGCTGGGTATCTGCAACGGCTTCCAGGTACTCACCGAGTCGCATATGCTACCGGGTGCCCTCATGCGCAACGCGGAATTGTCCTTCACCTGCCGCTGGGTTTACGTCCGTGTCGAGAAGGCGCGCTCCAACCTGTTGAGTAAGGCCATGCCCGGCACCATCTGGCGCTTACCCATCGCCCACGGTGATGGCCGCTACTTCGCCGGTCCCGAAACGTTGGCCGCGCTAGAAGCTAACGGGCAGATTGTGCTCCGGTACTGCGACCCCGACGGCACGCTTGACCCGTCGCACAACCCTAACGGCTCTTCCAACGGCATCGCGGGCATTTGCAACGCCGAGGGAAACGTGCTCGGTCTGATGCCGCACCCTGAGCGCGCTGCCGAGGCGATCCTGGGGGGTGACGACGGCCGCCTTTTCTTGCAGTCCGTAATTGAGGCATGGCAGGGCCGAAACACGCCCCGGACCGCCGCTAACCTGGAGGCGGTGACCTCCGCGCCCTGAATTGATTCAACGACCCAGCAGCCGCCACCCGATATCGGAAGACCCCGTAGACCTAGAACGCCGGCGGCTGGAACTTGAGTACAAGGTCGAGCACGGCGGCTCGGACGCGGCTGTACGCCATGTGGGTGGGGTCTCTCCGCTCGGCAAGATCGCGGCGGGTGTAGCTATCCTTGTGGCCTTCGCTTATCTCGCGCTCTGGATCGGCTCGGTACGCAATAGCGGCGGCCCCGAAGGTTACGTGCGCTCCACCGATTTCGCCGCTCCCCTCACCGGGGCTTACATGGTACGTTACGGTGATGGCCCCGACCTGTACGACCTGACCTCCCAGCGCGCCGCGCAGAACGACTTGCTCCGGGGCGCAGGTGTTGACACGGGCCAGTTCCGCCCTTACACCCGCCTGCCGTTCGAGGCGCTTGCCCTCGCGCCCTTCATGCAAATCCCGCTCCCCCTGGTGTTCGCCATGTGGGCGTTGGGGGCCGGTCTTGCCATAGGTCTTTCGCTGGGTATGATGGACGGGGCACTGTCGGTGTCGCGGGGCGTGGGGTGGGCGCTGAGCCTGGCCGCCTGCTCGTTCCTGCCGCTGATAAGGGGGCTTATGGAGGGACAGGACACCCCCTTCATACTTATGGGCCTGTGCGGCACCTACGTCGCGTTGCGGCGGGGCCAGCCGAACTGGGCGGGCATGATGCTCATGCTCGTGGCGTTGCGACCTTCGCTGCTGCCCATAGTGCTCATGCTGGTCCTCTTGCAGCGGCACTGGCAGGCGCTTACCACCTTTGTGGTGCTTTTCGCCTCCCTCTCCGCGCTGACGGTGCCTGTGCTGGGCTTCACTTGGCCCCTGCGGTACTTCAGCTTATTGCTGGACCCCGCACTACCGCCAGGCGCTCCATCTATGATCGGTGACACGATGTACAACTGGCGGGGCATTTCGGGCCTCGTTTTCGGGCCGGATGTGCACCCGCTTGTGCCTTCGTTCGTGTTTGTGTTCGGCCTGGGGCTGCTGCTTTTCGTGTGGATGCGCAGAGGGATAAACCTCGAACCTGAGTGGGAGCAGGGGAGGCCGGCCGCCGAAACGACAGTCCAACGACTCAACTCCGACGTGCTGTGGGCACTAGCGGGGCTGCTCGCCGTCTTTGCCGCTCCCAATCTCAGCGCGCACGACCTGACGCTGCTTATCTTCCCCGGCTGGATAATAGGCATCTACGCCCTGACAAATCGCTTCGGGCGGCGTGCGTCGGTGGGGTGGCGTATCGCGCTGGCCGTGGGCTATACCCTTTTCCCCATCTCCCTGGTGTTCCAGGGTGTAGCCGCCGACGCTTCGTTGCTGGTGCTTGCGAGCGCGATGCTTATGTTCGCAGCCGTGTTGTGGCTGGCATTATTCATGCCTGATCGGGAGGAGCACACGGTTTATTAGAAGCTATCGTAAGAACAACAGTGTCGGATATCAGCACATGGCCCCTTTTTTGCCATTTCGAACGCAGTGAGAAATCTCGTCCTCCATGCAGGCGTTCCTCTTTGCTTACGAGATTCTACGGTATAGAAAGGTGAGACTTGGGTGCTGGGGGACGAGATTTCTCACTGCGTTCGAAATGACAGGGTGGGGCTTTCGTGCTCATATTCCGTTCTGTCATTCTTGAGATAGCTACTAGTTTCGCTTCATGCCGTCCGGCGGCTGGGAAGGGGTGCGCTCAAGCCGCTCAAGCTGGCTCTGTGATAGCAACTGTGTCTCCTTGCGCAGACTCGATATCTCCCTGTGCTCTACGCTTCTCGACACCGCTCCAGCAGGCGCAGCACCGCTTCTTCCTCCGGCTTCAGCCCTTGCTTGGGCGGCTCGGATATGACCTTCTCCACAGCCTCTCTGGGGTCGTCTGCGGCCAGGAGAGTGTGCAGGGTGCCCTCCATGTAGGTGCTGATGACCGAGGGGTGCACGTACGACTTGCGGCAGATGGCGGGGGTGTTGCCCAGCCGCTCCGAGACCTCCTGTATCGCCGCGACCACGTTCTTGCGGGCCTGCGTTACCTTCTCGGCAGGCTCCTGCGCCTTCAATGAGATGGCGGCGAGCACCGTTCCGCCCCAGGTACGGAAGTCCTTGGCGGTAAAGTGCTGCCCGGTTATCTCGTGCAGGTACTGGTTCACGTCGTCAGAAGTGATGGTGCGCCGCTGGCCCTCGGCGTCCAGGTAGCCGAAAAGCTCCTGGCCCGGCAACTCCTGGCAGCGCTTTATCACCCTGGCGAGGCGTGGGTCCTCTACCGTGATGGCGTGCCGCTTGCCGCTCTTGCCACGGAACTTGAATTGCACCTTGCTGCCTGTCACGTCAATGTGGCGGCAGCGCATTGTCGTCAGCCCGAACGATTTGTTGGTGCGAGCATACTCCTCGTTGCCCACCCTGATGTACGTCGTCTCCAACAGGCGCACCACCGTCGCAAGCACCCTCTCCTTGGAGAGCGCCTTCTTGCCGAGGTCCTGGTCTACCTGCTCGCGTATTTTGGGCAGGGCGCGGCCAAACTCTATCATGCGGCCGAACTTGGTCTCGTCGCGCACCTCTCGCCAGCGGTCGTGATAGCGGTACTGCTTGCGCCCCTTCTCGTCGCGTCCGGTGGCCTGGATGTGGCCCTTGGGGTAAGGGGAAATCCACACGTCCGTCCAAGCGGGGGGTATCGCCAGCGCCTTGATGCGGGCAAGCTCCGTGGCGTCGGTGAGGCGCTGCCCCTTAGGGTCTGTGTAAGTGAAGCCCTTACCCGCTTTGCGGCGCGTGATGCCGGGCCTGCTGTCGCTCACATAGCGCAGGTTAGCGGCCCTGGCCGACTCCTTGGGGTCAACCACGACCTCGGTTTGGAGCACTCCCTCGGTGTGTAAGTTGGTAGCCATCACGAGCCTAGAGGCAAACGGCATGCCATAACCCCAAAGTTGCTCTTTGGGTGGATGTTTTGAGACTTACGGGCCATATCACCGGCAAAATTAAGGTCGCGATAAAGAAAATTGAAAATTGCTCGACGAATATTGAAGAAACCTATTGACAAAACTAAAGTTCTATGATATAAAGGTAATAGAAATCAATGCGGCACTCAAAAATCTCAACAATAACCAAGAAAACCTAAAGGAGAGCAAATCAAATGTCGAGCAACTTCTACGTAATGGAACAGATGGCAAACGGTATCAACAGCGAGCGCAGGCAGGACGCCAACGCCTACCGCCTGTGGAGAAAGGCCCTCCAGCCGATCCAGGGGCTGCGCCGGTCCAAGCAGCAAACTAGCGCCAATGCCCGCTAAATACTGCGGCACCACGCCCCGCAAGAGAAAAGCTCTGACACATTAGGTTGGTCAGAGCTTTTTGCTTT
>DASVRN010000204.1:0-5310 GCA_036388595.1 Chloroflexia bacterium | reverse complement strand
CACACGCTACTGCTCGCGACACCCGAGCGCGCCTGGCCGTGCGGTGTAGATGGAGAGACACCCAGCCTGATGCTCGGTCTGGCCGGGGCGGGCCACTTCCACCTCCGCCAGTACGATCCCGCCATCCCCTCCATATTGCTGCCGGGGCGTACGTGATTACGAGTCCAGGCACTATCTACAACCTATAGGAAGTAGGCGAACGAAGGAGGCCCCTGTCATTCTGAGCGTAGCGAAGAATCTAAGCTGCTGGCATGGCCCCAATGTTGAACGTCAGCACCATAGTACGTATCGTTCAACAGCATCCTGTACCAAGTTCTCTAGATTCTTCGCTACGCTCAGAATGACAGGGGCCGCTTTGGTCCCGACATGCGGCACTTTGCAGCTAGGCTTTAGAACGTATCTGCGAATTATCTCCCCGCAGATAACGAACGAGCCACCGAGGAGAACGACAGCATGTTACGTATCATCCAGGCGGGTATGGGCGGCTGGGGGCGGGACTGGGCGAAGAACGTATTGCAGCCCAACGAGGGGGTAGCGCTCGTGGCGTGCGTGGATGCCGACGCGGCTTCGTTGGCGCTCGCTCGTGAGCAGCTCGACCTGCCGGCCCACAGCTACTACGATAGCCTCACAGCGGCCCTCGACGCCGTCGATGCCGAGGCGGTGCTGATAACCGCCAGCCTGCCGGGCCACGTGCCTCTGGCCGCCGAGGCGCTGCGGGCGGGCAAGCACGTGCTGCTCGAAAAGCCCTTTGCACCTTCGGTAGCCGAGGCAAGGCAACTGGTCGAGCTTGCAGCGGAGCGCGACCGCGTGCTCATGGTCAGCCAGAACTACCGCTTCTTCCCTGCCGTGCGGGCCGTGCGCGACCTGGTGCGTTCGGGCAGCCTGGGCGAGGTGGGACCGGTCTCGGTCGATTTCCGGCGTTACGCCAACAAGGCGGCGCGGGAGGGCCACCGCCATTACACGGTGCCCCAGCCGCTCCTGGCCGACATGGCGATCCACCACTTCGACCTGATGCGCACCGTGCTGGGCCAGGAGCCGGTGGAGATTGCCTGCCGGGCTTGGAACCCAGCGTGGAGCAACTTCGAGGAGCCCGCGGCGGCTTTCGCGACTGTCACCTTCGATGGCGGGGCGGTTGTGAGCTACCGGGGTAGCTGGGTCAGCCCGGGGCGGCAGACTGCCTGGGCGGGCGAGTGGCACATGGAATGCCATGCTGGAGAGGTCGCCTGGACCAGCAGGGACAACTTCGGCGCAAGCGTGGACCGCGTAACGGTCCGGCCCCTCGGCAAGCGCGCGCGGCGTCTCGAACTACCCACACACTTACCAATCGACCGTGCGGGGAGCCTCCGAGCCTTCATGAGGGCGGTTGCCACCGGAGAGGAGCCTGAGAGTTCCGGCCGCGACAACCTCGGCAGTATCGCCCTGGTCTATTCCGCCATTGAAGCCGCGACCACCGGAGAGCCGGTACGCATAGGCCCAACGGGCTAGAGAGGCCCTACGACTAAGACCCGCTCTACCCTATTCCCTCAGAGTAGAGAGCGCACAGCAAAGGACTACCCCCATGAGCACACCCATCAACGTTACCGTCTGGAACGAGTTCCGCCACGAGCGCAACACAGAGCACCCCGCGCGCGCGATCTACCCGGAGGGCATCCATGAGGCGATTGCGGCGGGCCTGCGCGAGCACCCCGACCTGTCGGTGCGCACCGCGACCCTCGACGAGCCCGCGCAGGGGCTGCCGCGCGACGTGCTGGAGAGCACCGATGTCTTGCTCTGGTGGGGGCACGCCGCCCACGACGCCGTGCGCGACAAGCTGGTGGCGCAGGTGCAGCAGCGCGTTCTGGACGGTATGGGCTTGATCGTGCTGCATTCGGGGCACTTCTCCAAGATTTTCAAGCGGCTTATGGGCACCGGCTGCGAGCTAAAGTGGCGCGAGGGCGAGGACCACGAGCGGATATGGGTGGTGGAGCCGGGCCACCCCATCGCCGAGGGGCTGGGGGAATGCATCGAGGTGGGCCGGGAGGAGATGTACGGCGAACGCTTCGACATCCCGGCCCCCGAGACCCTGGTGCTGGTAAGCTGGTTCACGGGCGGCGAGGTGTTCCGCAGCGGCTGCTGTTACACGCGGGGGTTGGGGAAGGTTTTCTACTTCCGCCCCGGCCACGAATCCTTCCCGACCTACTTTCACCCGGACGTGCGGCGCGTGATTGTAAATGCCGTGCGCTGGGCGGCACCCACGCCAGGCCCGCGCCCGGTGTTCGGCAACGCGGCGCCGCGCGAGGGCTGAGCGGCGGCTTCCCTTCGGCCCTGTTGTAGCTCTTATCGACAGGCAAGGACTTGTTCGTGGGCGTCAGCCTCCCGGCAGTTCCTCGCCCGCCCAAAGCTTCCTCAGAACAGGCGCGCGTGACGTTGGACCCACAAGTAGATGGTGCCATACCCCGGCGGTTGAGCTTGCTCCCCCGTCCCAGGTTTGCTGGACTTTAGTCCCGCAAGGTGAGGGACCTAAGGTTCTTGCTCTGAAATACCGGGTGCTGTAATGTTACGTGGACTGAGTGGATTGCGCGCAGCCCCCGGCATGGGAGCGCCTTTACTCCGGTCCATGAGGTGATTCGCGGTCTAACAATTCGCTATTTTGAGGTTCGCATGAAGGCAAGAGTGGCTAATGGCAGCACAACTGATAGTAACCAGGGGCTCGATTTGAGCGCCTTGAGCCACCATCTCTTCTCACTTTCCATCGACCTCATGTGTATTGCGGGCCTTGACGGTTACTTCAAACAGGTGAACCCGGCCTTCGAGAGGACCCTCGGCTGGACCGCCGCCGAGCTTACGGAAAGGCCCTTTCTCGATTTCGTTCACCCCCAGGACCAGGCCCCAACTATCGCGGAGATGCAGAAACTTGCTACAGGCGCGGTCACCATCTCCTTCGAGAACCGGTATCGGGCCAAAGATGGTTCCTACAGGTGGCTGATGTGGAATACCACCCCGGCGCCCGAGGAGGGGCTGCTCTACGCCGTGGCCCACGATATAACCCGCCGGAAGCAGGTAGAGGAGGAGTCCTCGCAACTGGCCGCTATCATTGCCTCCTCAAGCGACGCTATTATCGGCAAGACCCTGGACGGCACCATCGTCAGTTGGAACCTGGGCGCGGAAAAGCTGTATGGGTACTCCGCCCACGAGGTTATTGGCCGTTCCAGCGTGGTTCTAGGGCCCTCGCACGATTACGACTACGCGGAAATTGTAAAGAAGATCACGCAGGGTGAAACCGTAGACCACTACGAAACCACCCGGGTGAGGAAAGACGGCAGGCAAATGGCCGTATCCCTCACGATGTCCCCTATCAGAGACACGGCAGGTAAGATCACCGGCGTATCCACGATAGCGCGCGATATCACCGAGCGCAAGCTCGTGGAAAAGGCGTTGCACGAGAGCGAAAAACGCTTCGAATTGGCCGCACGCGCCACTTCCGACGTGATATGGGACTGGGACGTGACTACGGACAGTCTGTGGTTCAACGATAGCGTGGGCGTCCTCTTCGGCTACCAGGCGGGCCAGGTCCAGAATCATATCGACTGGTGGTCCGGCCTGGTGCACCCCGACGACCGGGGCCGCATCCGCTCTAGCCTCCGGGCGACTCTCGACAGCGGGGAGGAATTCTGGTCGGGTGAATACCGGCTCCGGCGGGCAGACGGTTCGTATGCCTACGTGCTCGACCGGGGCTTCATAGTGCACGACGCAAGCGGGCGGCCCGTACGCATGATCGGTTCGATGATGGATGTCAGCGAGCACAGGCGGCTGGAACAGACGCTGGCCGCCTCAGCCGTCAAACTGGAGCGCAGCAACCGCGACCTGGAGGAGTTTGCTTCCATAGCTTCCCACGACCTGCAGGAGCCACTCCGCAAGATACAGGCATTCGGCGACCGCTTGAGCACTATAGCCGGTAGCTCGCTCGACGAGGAAGGCTACGATTGCGTGGCCCGCATGCTCGATGCGGCCACCCGCATGCGGACCCTCATCGATGAGCTGCTGACATACTCCCGGCTGGTGACAAAAGGCCAGCCGTTTGCGCAGGCCGATCTCACCACGGTGGCTTCGGACGTGTTGTCCGACTTAGAGGTGCAGGTCACGCGCACCGGAGGCTGTGTAGAAGTTAGGCCCCTGCCCGTGATTGAGGCCGATCCGAACCAGATGCGCAGGCTCCTGCAAAACCTTATATCCAACGCCCTTAAATTCCACCGCGACGATGAAGCGCCCTTCATAACGGTACGAGGCCAGGTGCTGCCTTGCGGAGGGAAGCCTTCGGCGGGCGCTTCCGAGGGCGGGCAGTGGTGTCAAATTGTCGTTGAGGACAACGGCATCGGCTTTGACGAAAAGTACGCTGACCGCATCTTCGCCCCTTTCAAGCGCCTGCACACTCGCGGCCAATACGAAGGTACCGGCATGGGGCTGGCCGCTTGCCGGAAGATCGTGGAGAACCATGGGGGCAGTATCGCCGCTGAGAGCGCCCCAGGGCAAGGGGCGGCTTTCATCGTTACCCTGCCCACCACCCAGGCGGCAGGAGCAAACGCATTATGCTAAAACCCAGTAAACCGATCACTATACTCATGGCGGACGATGATGCCGACGACCGCATGCTGACCAAGCAAGCCCTCCAGGAGAGCCGCTTAGCCAATGACCTGCACCTGGTCGAAGACGGTGAGGAACTGCTGGACTACCTGTATCGCCGGGGGAAGTACGCCGACCTGGATTCTTCCCCCCGGCCCGGCGTGATCCTGCTCGACCTCAATATGCCCAGGAAGGACGGCCACGAAGCGCTGAGGGAGATCAAGAACGACCCCAATCTACGCCGCATTCCCATCGTGATCCTCACCACTTCCAAGGCCGAGGAGGACATCTACAGGAGCTACGACCTGGGTGCGAACTCCTTCGTGACCAAGCCCGTAACTTTCCAGCAACTCGTGGAAGCAATGAAAGGTCTGGGCCAGTACTGGTTCGAGATCGTGGAATTGCCTGGCGAAAGCGAAGCCGGTGGTGATTAGTATGGACGAGCGCGCAGTGAGCATTCTCCTCGTTGAGGACGACGAGGAGGACTACATGATTACCCGCAACTTGCTGGCTTCAAACTCGGAGAGCAAGTTCGACCTGGAATGGACGGACAGTTACGATGCCGCGCTTGAGAAGATCCGGCGAAACCGCCATGACGTGTACCTGCTGGACTACTTCCTGGGCCAGCATGACGGCCTGGAGCTGTTGAACGAAGCGGTCCTCACCGGGTGTAAAGCGCCGGTAATCATGCTGACGGGCCTCGGGGAACGC
>DASVRN010000203.1:0-14591 GCA_036388595.1 Chloroflexia bacterium | reverse complement strand
CACCTTCTGGGGCTTGTGCGCTCGCTTGTACTCTAAGCTCACTGCTCATACTTTGTGCCTGTTCATCAACCGTGCTTTAGGCAAGCCTCACTTCCTCCAAATCAAACAACTTGCTTTTCCTATCTAGCATAACTCCCAAGGGGGTGTTTGGGTGCCGCGAAGGGGCTTTAGGATAGCTCGCGTCCGCACTGGCATAGCTCTTGCCCTTTTACAACCGGAACAAACGGGGGACTAAACAACACAGGGAGAAACAAATGGAACTCACCGGCTTGAAGGGTAAAGTGGCGTTTATAACGGGTGCGGGTTCGGGCATAGGCCGCGCCGCCGCACTCCTGCTCGGCAAAGAGGGCGTGAAAATAGGCGCGCTCGGCCTCGATGAAGAAGACCTGCAAAAGGTGGTAAAGCAGATCGAGCGTGGCGGGGGCGAGGCGATACCCATAGTAGCCGACGTGTCGCAGCCCGAGCAGATGTTGCGGGCCGTCCAGCAGCTCGTGGACAAATGGGGCCGCGTGGACATCGTGTTCGCCAACGCGGGCATCAACGGCGTGTGGGCACCGCTAGAGGACCTTGAGCCTGACGAGTGGGACAAGACCCTCAGCATCAACCTGAAGGGCACCTTCCTCACCGTGAAGTACGCCGTGCCTTACCTCAAGAAGCGGGGCGGCTCGGTGATCGTCACCTCCTCGGTGAACGGCACCCGCATGTTCAGCAACACCGGCGCGACCGCCTACTCAAGCTCCAAGGCGGCCCAGGTGGCCTTTACCAAGATGGTGGCGCTGGAGCTTGCCAAGCACAAGGTCCGCGTGAACGTGATCTGCCCCGGCGCGATTGAGACGAACATCGAGGAAAGCACCGAGGTCCGCGCCGTAGAGGAAGAGAAGGAGCCTGCCGAGTACCCGGAGGGCACCATCCCCCTCACCAGGGGCGAGCCGGGCAAGGCCAGCCAGGTAGCCGAATTGGTGGCCTTCCTCTCCTCCGACCAGTCGAGCCACATCAGCGGCACCGAAATCTGGATAGACGGCGCGACCACGCTGCTGGTGGGTTAACAGGAGCAACAGGGCAACAGAAGATCAATCTATGGTACGCCGCTACTACCAGGGGTAACCTGCATGGTAGCGGCGTCTTTGGCGTGCCATAGCTCCAACACACCCCTAGCGGACCCGCTCCCGGATGATATGGCAAGCAGGTTCGCATAGGGCGACCAGTTGAGTGCTGAGGCAGGTTTGCCTAACGGTTTCAGCGGTTTTCCGGTGCCGGGGTCTATCAGCCACACCCTCGACCCACCCATCATGAGCAGGCTCGACAGCAGCCGTCCGTCCGCGGACCAGGCAACTACCGGGGGAGGAGCAGGCGAGTTAGCGGGCGACCATGTATACACGGGTATCTGCTCGGGTACTTCCGCGAACAGTTTCAACTCGCCAGTCGCCGTATCCCAGAGCCGAATTACGCGCAAATCGTGCACCGCCAGTACGTCTCCCGCTGGGGAAAGCGCCATGCCAATGACAGGCGCGTAGTAATTGGGGTCCAGAGCAACCGTGGGCGCGGGGGCAGGCCGAGGCTTCGGCAAGAGAGACCGGAAGAAATCGGACACTGCCGGCGGAATGGACACGATAGAAGTCGGGGTCGCCACGATGGGTCCGCCCGTCTGGATGGGCATCGGCCTCGGCGGAGCTTGCGGTAAGCTGGTAGGTATCCAGGTAGGGATGATGGTAGGGGTGCTCGTCGGGGGTATAACGTCCGGCAGTTGGCGCTCCACGTCGCCCCTTGAGGCATTTACGACCTGGACCGAAGCTTTGGTGGCTACGTAGAGAGTAGCACTATCCGGCGACCAGTCCATTTTGCGCCACGGCTTCTGAGGATCAAGCCCGTACTCAGCTTTCAGTCCAGGTACGCTGTGCTTGCGCTGTCCGGCGGCCACATCCCACAGCTCGAGGCTAAGGTCAGGGTCAAAGGGCATGCCGGGGCGGGGATTCTCGTCGCGAAGGGCGAAGGCAATTGTGCGTCCGTCCGGCGAGAGTGCGGCATCGTACAACGTGGTGCGGTATGTGGCAGGGTACGTGCTTCCGCTCATCACCTGGTTCCTGGCGAGCTTGCCCGTTTGCACGTCCCACACCTGGTAGCCCACTATCGTGGCGATCTGTATCCTGCCCTCAGCACCCCAGTCATCCGTAGCACTCAGGTTGTACAGGAACACCAGGTTGCGCCCGCTATCGGTCCAGCCAAGTAACCGGAAATCGCTTGCTACCCACCGCCAGCCGGGGCTGCCTTCAAACGGGGGCGGGAGGTCCGTAGGTGGCGTAAAGTCGGTTGAATGCCGGACGCTAGCAGTCTCAGGGTCGATCAATGTTAGCGTAGGAGTGACAAACCCGTAACCAGGTAGCCAGGGAGTTTCAGGAATAGCATAGGAGCCGGGCGCGGGTGGCATGTTGGAAGCGCCCACCGAATGCCCAGCCAGCGTGCCGCCATCTGGGGACCACAACATCCCTTGAACGCCATCTATAGAGAGACTGCCCCGCTCCCATAACCTGTCGCCATCGAACTCCCACAACTGCACTTTATTGTCCGAGTAGGTAGCCATGCCCCGGCCGTCGCGCCCCCACGCCGGGGGCACGCCCTGCTGACCGAGGGTTTGCAGGGGCCTGTAGCTGGCCGCAAGCTCTACTATGCCTTGAGAGGGTTGAGGCTCTATGCTGATTGGTCCCCGCAAAGCAGGCACGATGAACACGAGGACAACCACCAGCAGCAAAGCAAGCAGCCCGGCTACAACATAAATGCGGCGGGCTTTGCTACGAGCGGCGTCCGGGACTACCCCCGGCGACGTGCTTTCCATATAAGCCCCTTTACGTTATGGACAGCTAAAGACAGCCCAACTTTGCCTATTGGGCTACTTCTGGAACGTAGTCGGCGGGCGCAAGGTTCCATATGAGCACGTTATTCAATTATTTCCGCGTTCAGCGTGCGGGCAAGTGCCTGAAATAGACGTCGTCCACGTAGCACCAACCCCAGTCCTCCCCCGGCTCGAAGGACTTGATGATCGGGTGTCCCGAAGCTTGGAAGTGCCTGGTGGCGTGCTTGTTCTTCGAGTCGTTGCAACACCCGACGTGCCCGCAGGTCATGCACTCGCGCAGGTGCAGCCATTCATCCCCGATCTTGAGGCAATCTTCACAACCATTCGCGCTGGGCGTCACACGCTGTATCTCGCTCAGGTGCGGGCATTGTGCTGTCTTTTGTTTCATAGGTGGACCTTGTTTGTTGGACGATGGACGATGGCGGAGTGATTAGTGGTTAGTGGTTAGTGGTTAGTGGTTAGTGGTTAGTGCCTAACAATCCTAATCTTGGCGCGTCCTTGGCGTCTTTGCGTCTTGGCGTTTCCGTCTCCTATTATCGTCCATCGTCCAGTGACACGGACGACAATACGGCGGCCAGGAATGCCTGACAAAACCCTGCATCCATGATTTACGAACCTACTTCAATACTTTCACATTCTCTATTCTTGTCTCGACAGTTGCATACTCGTTGATACTGGTAACTGAACGAGGGTAGCCCATGGTCTCGTCGAATTCAACGATATAGCGCGCAGGCGAGAACCAATGCCTATCCGCGCAGGAATTTTCCTGGCAAGCCAGCATGTCGTTCACGTTATCGAACAGTCCGCCTACCGTTGCGAACTCATAAGCAGCGTGATCGTAAACATCTACCTTTTCGGATTCATCGACGTCTCGGTTATCAAGACTCTCAAAGAGGACTATTCTGTGTGCGTAGGTTGCTTGTGCCCCTGGTCCGTACGCGCTGCCGTAAGCATTGTCAACATGTACGCCTATTTTCCATTTGCCCAGGTCTGACACCTGGACCGTAGCTTCGTAATCCGTTACATGCAAGTTGTTCCACTTAGCTAGAGCAATATCGTACTGCTCCCTGCTGATATTCGAGGTATTACGTTGCTCCAGATCGAGGTTTATGTTCATCGCGGTTACAAACCGTCTTCCCCCAAATTGCCAGAGCATGATGGACAAGGTAAGCAATACTATAGCCAGGAATACCGTGAGCGCGTTAATGGGGCTGGTAAATCGTCTTGCCATGCTTTGTTCTACACCTTTCATGAGATTTCACCAGGAAACCTTATCTGGACCCTAAACGACTCTCGCCTGATTATAGCACCGGAGCAAAGTAACGGCTATTCCGGTATACTGCCAGCCTCCGGCCCCACACCCGGCAGTAGCGGCGGCTCATCGTGTGGCGCGGGTGGCTCGCGCAACGGCCCGATAGGCGAAAGCCACAAATAGAGCGCCCCCAGCAACGAACCCGCACCAGCCAGCCCCAGCGTAAGCCGCAACCCCAGCCACTCGCCCAGCAACCCGCCCACGATAGCCCCCACCGGGTAGGCGCTGCGGCTGATGAACCGTGCGCTTGCCGACACCCGGCCCTGCAAACGGTGTGGAGTTACCGACTGGCGCAGGCTGCCCACCGTGATGATGTAGGTCATGGCGCCCAGGCTGGAGAGCATCATGCCCAGAACCAGCATACCCACTACTACCGGCAACGGTCCCGCCGCGAGAGGAAAGAACAAGCCACCCACACCCATTAGCAGGTCGGCAGCCACGATTGTCGGGCCGGTACCGAACCTGCGGGTAGCCCTCCCCACCAGCAGCGCCGCCGGCAAACCACCCGCCCCACCGAGCGCGAATACCAGCCCCAGCAACGCAGGCTCCAACCCCAATTCTCGCGTAGCGTAGAGGATACGCAGGGTAGTATGCACCGCCATGACCAGGTTGGCGGCCGTGGAGGCGATAACCAACGCCCGGAGCAACGGGTCCTTCAGCAGCGCGGTAAGCCCCTCGCGCGCCTCTCGCGCCATGCTCCGCTCGTGCTTCGGCGCGGACTCCGGTTCCTTTATACGAATCAACCCTACAAACAGCGCCGAAACCAGGTACGATACCGCGTCCAGGGCGAGCGCGATAGGAGCCGTAACAAGTTGCACCAGCCCACCCGCCAGCCCAGGCCCCGCGACCTCGGCGGCTGAGGCGCTCGCAAGCAGCTTGCCGTTGCCCTCCACCAATTCGTCACGCCTCACCAGCGAAGGCAGGATAGCGTTATAGGCCACCTCGAAGAAGACGCTGAGCGTGCCCGCCAGGAAGGCCACCACGTAGAGCAATGGCAGGCTCAATTGCCCCAGCATCGCCGCGAAAGGCACCGTCAGGAGGAGGAGCGCCCTGCCCAGGTCCGCCGCGATAAGGATGGGCCGCCTGCGCAGCCTGTCCACCCACACACCGGCGAACAGCCCTACAAGCAGCCAGGGCGCGAACTCGGCGGCCCCCAGCAGCCCCATCTCGGCGGGAGAAGCCCCCAGCACAAGCACAGCCGTGAGGGGCAGCGCCAGCAGCGTCACCTGCGACCCCAGGTGAGACACCGTCTGCGCCGCCCACAGCCTAACAAACTGCCCGTTACGCCAAAGTCCACCCAAACTCGGCATAGCCTGCCCTATTACACCTTACCGGAACGTATCACACAAATGAAACAGCGGAATTAGCACATCAGCCCCTCCCTTTGTCATTCTTCACTGCGTTCAGAATCTCGTCCTTCACCGGGCTGTTTCCTCTTTCGTATAGGGCAGAGTAGCCGCAAGAAAAGTGGTACTTGGGTGCTGAGGGACGAGATTCTTCACTGCGTTCAGAATGACAAAGGGAGAAACAGTGTCCTGCAAAAGTTAATGTGACCATCAACGTGCCATCTTCAGCAAACCGCATCACGTTTCACGTTTCACGTTTCAGCCCAACCCCCTCTCCCAGTGCGCCACGATACCCTCTATATGAGGTCTGCCGCTGCTCCTGTAGATGTCGAGCAGGCGTGGCACGTCGTAAGATACGCGTCGCAAGTCGAGACTGAGGCTGCCCGCGCGCGAGCTTAGCACGGCATATTCGGCCCATGGGTCCAGGTGGAACTCCTCCTCGGGGAGGTGGCGGTTGTAAGGCATGCCGACGCTGCCGGGATTGAAGAGGAAGTAGTTGCCAATGCGCCTGGTCTGCTGCGCGTGGGTGTGCCCGCCACATAGGATAGCCCCGGTGTGGGCTCCCAGGAAACGCCGGAACTCCTCCTCGGGCGTATCCATGAAGATCAGGTCGTCAAAGGAGGCAGGCGAGCCGTGGAAGCACAACAGCCGCTGCCCATCCTCCAACTGCAACTCCACGGTAGGCTGGAAGCTCTGGATGAAGCTGATGTCTTCCTGCGAAAGCCGGGAGAGCGACCACTGCCTCACCGACTCCTGCTCGGGGGTGGTCGTCTCGTTAGGGCTGCTGTCGGCCCCGCTCAACAACCAGGCATCGGCGTTGCCCATAACTACGGGGCAGCCCAACTCTCTCAGCCGCGCCACCACCTCCGCTGGCTGCGGCCCGCCCTGCACCGCGTCCCCCAGGCAGACCACCGCGTCCACCGGCTCCCGCAGCAGGTCGTCCAGCACCGCGTCCAGCGCCAGGCAGTTGCCATGTATATCCGAAATCACCCCGACACGTCCAATCTGCGACACGATACCTCCTCCACCCGGCCCCTCAACAGGCCCACGTAAGTACCCCAAAGATAACACAACCCTCAACCACAGTACCAACCCACCGCCAGCGTGGGTCGCAGATTGGCATAGAAGGATCAATGCCCGGCCTTTGTCATTCTGAACGTAGTGAAGAATCTCAAGAAGCCGGACAGGGATGCTGTTGAACAACGGTATCATGGTCCTGTTGGTTCAACACAGGGGTAAGGCAACACCTGAGATCCTTCACTGCGTTCAGGATGACAGGGGGAATTTTGGTCCTGAATCTCCAACTTGGATTAAGCCCACGCTCTATGCAACCACAGCAGTGAGGCGCACCATTGCGCCCTGTTGTAGACTATACACAAGCCGACCAACAACCTAAATCCGCAATCCGAATTCCCAAATCCCAAATCCCAAATCCCAAATCCCCATGCCCACTCTTCTGCTCAAAAACGCCGACCTGCTCGCCACGATGGACGACGCGGGCACCACGTGGCCCAACGCCGGTATCTACGTGGTAGACAACGTAATCCGGCAAATCGGACCTACGGCCACGCTACCCCAGGCCGCCGACACCGTCATAGACGCACGTGGCATGCTCGTAATGCCCGGCATGGTGAACACCCACCACCACTTCTACCAGACCCTCACCCGCAACGTGCCCGCCGCGCAAAACGCCACCCTCTTCAACTGGCTGGTGACCCTCTACCCCATCTGGGCGGGCCTCACCCCTGAAGCCATATACGTCAGCAGCAAGGTCGCCATAGCCGAGTTGATGCTCTCAGGCTGCACCACTTCCAGCGATCACACCTACATCTGGCCCAACGGCTCGCGCCTGGACGACCAGATACAGGCCGCCAGCGAGATGGGCTTCCGCTTCCACGCCGCGCGAGGCTCAATGTCCGTCGGCCAATCGCGGGGCGGCCTACCCCCGGACCACGTAGTCGAGGACGAAGAGCACATCCTGCGCGACTCCCGCCGTGTCATCGAGCAATACCACGACCCTGGGCGACATTCCATGCTGCGCGTCGTGCTCGCCCCCTGCTCGCCGTTCAGCGTGTCGCCACAGCTAATGCGCGACAGTCTGGAGTTGGCGCGCGGCTACAACGTCCACTCGCATACCCACCTGGCCGAGACGCTGGACGAGGAGGTCTACTGCAAGCAGCAGTTCGGGCGCACGTCGGTGGAGCTTGCGGAAGAATTAGGCTGGGTGGGGCCGGACGTGTGGCACGCCCACGTGGTGCACCCACACGCCGAGGAGATAACCAGGCTCGGCGGCACCCGCACCGGCGTGGCCCACTGCCCCACCTCCAACATGCGCCTGGCATCGGGCGTGGCCCCGGTCCTGCCCCTCCTGGCTGCTGGCGCGAGACTTGGCCTGGGCGTGGACGGCTCTGCCTCCAACGACGGCTCGCACATGCTGGCCGAAGCCCGCCAGGCGATGCTCCTACAGCGCGTGACACATGGGCCTGCTGCCCTCACCGCGCTCGACGTGCTGAGGCTGGCGACCCGTGGCGGTGCCGAGGTGCTGGGCCGCGACGACATAGGCTACCTCGGCATAGGCATGTCCGCCGACTTCATAGGCTATCGCCTGGACACACTCGGCCTCGCGGGTGGGGCCGTCCACGACCCGCTAGCGGCAATCGTCTTCTGCCAGCCCCCCAGCGTGGACCTGTCGGTTATCAATGGCCGGGTGCGGGTGCGGGAGGGGCAGTTGGTGGATGTGGAACTGCCGGTGCTGGTGGAGCAGCACAACAGGCTGGCGAGGGAATTGGTGAGGGGTTCGATCTAGCGTCGGGTGAGGCAATGCCGATGATTGTGATATAATATACAATCAAGTGTCGGCATCAGGAGTGGGAGGCCCGCCATGCTCAACCACACGGCTAAAGCCGGACTAATGCTGCTAATCTTGCTCGTCTCGGTCGTGACCGCGCTTGCGATAATTGCATTTTGGGCCGCCTCTGCTCTCGGTGGCACCGCACCTCCTGGCAAATTAAGAACATTGGGCAGCGATGTTGCTGATTCTATCGCGTGGTCACCCGATGGGCGCTACCTGGCCGCCGGATACCAGGTGAATACTTCAGTCCGGATATGGGATGTAGATAAGGGGCAGACCATCAAAGTACTCGAGGCTTTCCGAGGTGGGGTCTACCTGGTCTCCTGGTCGCCGGATGGAAAGTACCTGGTAACCGCCTCTTCTGAACCGAGCAATAAGCTTCGCATCTGGGATACGGCGAACTGGCAGCCGGTGTTCATAACCGATCCCGTACCGAACACCGACAAAACCAGTACTTCAATTACCAGTGTATCGTGGTCACCCGATAGCGCACAGATAGCGGTCGGGCTGGCTACAAGCTCAGGCGCTGGGGTGGACTATCTCCGTCAGATCGACACCAAAAGCCTGTTAAAGGTTTATGACATACCAGGTGGGAAAGAGCACGCTACCCTGGCCTATCCTAATATCAACGGCATTGGAAGTGTTGGCTGGTCACCGGACGGCAAGACCATTCTTTTCAGCGTTACCCCTGACGACTCGAGCTGGCACGGCACCGAGGTTTTGCTGTGGGACTTGTCTGCGGGAGGTGGGCCGAGCAATGAAATCAACACCCGGCAACTGTTGAGCGGGGACGCCTTAATGCCGTTGACAAGTCTTGACTGGTCCCCGGATGGCAAATTCATTACAGGCAGCTCGGAGGACAATTCGGTAAAGGTAATTGAAGCAGCTACCGGCGAGTTGACGCACGTTCTTCCCGCGGATGGCGAAGTCGGCGCGGTAGCCTGGTCGCCCGATGGGACACGCGTAGCCGCGGGCGTCAGAGGGGCGGCTGCCAGGGGAGCGGATAGCGAATACGTCCAGGTCTGGGACGTTAGCAGCGAACAGACGGTAGCAATCTTCAAGTCAGATCACTACTTTCGCGCCCTGGCCTGGTCACCTGATAGCAACCGAATAGCCACAAGCTCAGGGCTGATGGCTATTGGCAACATTTCTATATGGGACTTCAAGAACCCAGGTGTCATCCCTACGGTCACGGCCACTCCAGCAACACCTAACTTGCAGCCAGGAAACGCGAGCCTCCTTGGCCGTCATTCCGACACAGTGCTCGCCGTTGCCTGGTCGCCTAACGGCAAGTGGGTAGCCTCAGGCGGAATGGACAAGCGAGTGCGGATTTGGGAAGTGACCTCCGGGCGCACAGTGGCAACGCTGCTGCTCTTCGCATGGGTAGATACGGTCGTCTGGTCCCCCGACGGAAGGTACCTGGCTGCCACCGCTAGCCTCGGAGGGCCGAGCGTGCAAGTCTGGGATACAGTTACATGGCAGCTATACCGCCAATGGGAACTGGGAGGCAGGGTTGTCAGCGCGGCCTGGTCGCCGGACAGTCGTAAACTGGCAGTTGGGAGAGGCAACTTCGGCGAAGACCCGGAAGGCTGGTTGATACTGCTGGATGCCGCCAGCGGGGACGAACTAGAGAAGCTGGAACTCCCGGAGATGGCGACACAGGTTGCATGGTCCGCGGACGGAAAATACATCGCGGTGGCTAATAGCCGCGACACGGCCGACAGCCGCCCCTCGGTGTGGGTGTGGGATATCTCTAACCGGCAGGTGGTAGCTAAGTTGCCTTTCAGCAAAAGCGTTACCGACCTGGAATGGTCACCAGATAGCAAGTTGCTGGCTATAGCCTCATGGAGCCGGCAACTTGCGCTATTTGATGTCACCACAACGATGAGAGACGAGTTGCTGATCGAGGGCGATTGTTATAACCTTTCGTGGATGCCGGATAGCAGGGGTCTTGCCGTTGCGTCGGAGCGAAGTGCCGTATCGCTGTGGGATATGGCAAGTCGAAAGAATACTATGCGCAGGCAGGTGCATGAGGGTGTGAGCGCCGTGGCCGCATCTCCGGATGGACGCTACATAGCTCTAGGAGGTTGGGATGGGCTTGTGCGTATCCTGACGCTAAAGTAGCGTTCTTACAGTGCCTGAAATCCTGCCGGTAGAAGGGAAGCAACCGATTGAGTGTTGCAGGCGAAGATTCTTGATTTCTGAATAAATAGTACCCACTATATCTCCACCCCCGTCGCCTCCCGCACCCCAGGCCGCACCAGCCCCAGGAAATACTCATCAAGCTGCTCCGCCGACTCCGGCATCCCCCGCTCCAACCACCACTGGAACAGCGTCAGCAACACACCCGCCACGTACTGCCCCACGACAGTCAGCGGCAAGTTGGGTGACTTCCCAGGTGGCAGCAAGCGGGCCAGTCGCGCTTCGACGTGCAGGCTGAGATGGGTCTGCATAGTCCTCAGCACCGTCTCCATCGCCCGCCCCCGCACCAACGCCTGTATGAGGGCGTGGCTCTCGCGGAAATGGCGAAATAGCGCCAGGCTGGGGATAACGCGGTTGCTCCCGTCGTCGGCGTCCATGTGGCGATCCAGGTTGACCACCACCTGCGCTACCTCTATCTGCAACAGGTCTTCCTTGTCGAGGAAGTGGGCGTAAAAGGTAGAGCGGCCGACGTCCGCCCGGTCGATGATCTCCTGCACCGTGATCGTGTCGTACCGCTTCTCCAGCATCAACGCTACAAGCGCCTCACCCAGCATCCGCCGCGTGCGTCTTGACCGCCTATCGTTGCGTGGCGGCGTGCGTCCCTCCGGTCCCGGCATTGCGTACCTCCCTTCATGCTAACGAACAATCTGTCCCATCTGTCCACTAACAAACAGACGCGCCTGATTGTAGATTGACCCAGGCTGCCCGCGATGCTACGATAGCATCAAGGAACAGTATATACAATATTGCATATTTTGTTCGATTATCTGGGCAGGAGGATATCATATGAACGCATTACACACTCATGGACAGGACCAGGGTCACGGACACGGACATGCGCATGGGTCACATGGTCACAGGCAAGTTGAAGCCCCGCCGACCGAGGGCCTCCTGATACGCCAGGCACAATTCTACGATTTGCGTGTGGGTCTTATGTTCCTGGGGCGACTTGGCTCGCTGCGGAAGTTGTCGCTGGACCTGGCGGCTCTCCGGCCCGGCGACCATGTGCTTGACGTGGGTTGCGGCACAGGTGCCCTGGCCCTCAGAGCCGCCCGCCGTGTCGGTCGCACAGGCGTCGTTTGGGGCATAGACGCCGCGCCGGAGATGGTCGAGGTGGCCCGTGGCAAAGCCCGCCGCAGGCACAACGCTGCCCGGTTCCAGGTGGCAGCGGTGGAGCGCATGCCCTTCCCCGACGCTTCGTTCGACGTGGTGCTCAGCAGCCTGATGATGCACCAACTGCCGGGCGACCTGCGCCAGCGCGCCCTAGCCGAAATCAAACGCGTGCTACGCCCAGGCGGCCGGGTGCTGCTCGTAGACTTCCAGCACACCGCCCAACTGCCACGCCCCTGGGAACCGGGTTGGCTGCTCAGCCGCAGGCACAAGCTGCACGGGCACGCAGGAATGCAATTCCGTCCCGCCGGGGCGGGGCTGGGCGACCTGCTACATGAAGCGGGCTATGAGGGGGTGGAGAGTGGTCCAACGCGCTACGGCTGGATCGTCTACGCGCGTGGACGTGTGCCTGCATAGGAAGACTAGCTCAGTAAGCGACAATCCGGTGAGGTACACACCAGTCGGCCAAAGACTAGCAGGGAATCGAGAAGGGGTGAGGGTCTTAGGGCCTCACCCCTTCTGCTTGCATAAAAATATTCCTACCGTTCTAACTTAGCCCTGGACCGTTCTTGTGGTCTGGGTGGTTGTGGTGGTCGTAGTGGTAGCAGCATTACCGGGGGTGGCCTGCACGACCGGCGTTGTGGTTGTGGTAACGGCGGGGTTAGTCTGGACTACCGCACCGCCATCCACATCAACCGTGTTGTCGGCGGCATCGGCGGCCTCGGCCCCCAGCGCCCCACCGGCGGCAGCGCCTATAGCGGCCCCAACCGGCCCACCAACCACCGCTCCTATGACGCCGCCACCCACAGCACCGGCGGCCCCACCGGCGATATCATCTTCCGGTCCATCGCCTGTTCCACCTGCGCGATTTACGTTTACCTGGGTCATCGTAAGCCTCCTTGTTGGTCTTCATATGTTTCTTACATATGTCCTGCACGAATGCTTATACCGCCAGGGTCTATTTACGTTGCACTAACTTCTTCGGCGGTAGTGGCCGCGGACGTGTACGATGTCACTTAAACTAACGGCAGTTAAACGCAATCTGTTACGAGTGCGGCCGGGGGCAAGCCTCTCCAGGAGAAGACCGGTACAGGGCCTTCAGGTTCTCAAGATCACTTCTATAAGCAATACTGCAAGCATGCCACGCCCGAGGAAATCACTGCGTCGATCCTTTACCTCTGCTCGCATGAGGCATACGTGGTAAACGGGGGCCGCATTCCGCTATACGTTGGGTCATAAGGTTCTAACCTACAAAGTCTCCCGTAGCTTCTTTATACACCGCAGCACCTCTTCCCGGTTGTGTGCTCTCTTCATCCACTCAGGCAGTCTGCTGGCAAGCGTCTCATTGCCGTAGCTTTCGCGAATGCCCGCGCCCACGAACGCCTCCAGGAAATCAAGGTGCTCCTCGTGCAAAGCCCAGAGCACCTCCCCGCAACAGGGAGTCTGGAGCCATAGCGGCTGCTGGAAGTACCAGTCATATGCCCCGTCAACCTTGAGCTTGCGGTGATGCCACTCTGCTGTATAGCCACAGTGGGTGCATACCAGGCGGCGCGCACCAAATAGCAGGTCAGCGTACCACTGCGGCGAGGTCTGCGGCCCCTGCGTGTACTCGTCGCGCAACTCCACCCTTGCTTGCTTGTCGCAGCGCGGGCACCGGACCAGGAACAGGGTGCTGAACCTGTAGAGGTATAGCTTTTCCTTGTTGCTGAACCGGGTGGGCATTCCGCTACCTTCGCAAACACCTGAGCACCGACGCTAAACTTCACTTCCGCTCTTAAGTAGAGGTTAGCGAAAGTGAGGTTCCCCTGAGGATGCTTTCTGCCTGAGCGCCCTCAGCACCCGCTCCGGGGTCATCGGCTGCTGGCTGAGCCACACCCCCGTCGCATCATGGATGGCGATAGCTATTGCGGGCGTGAGGGGCACCAGGGGCATCTCGGCCATGCCACGCGCGCCATATGGCCCCGCTGGGTCGGCAAGCTCCATAATGACCGGCACGATCTCGGTGGGCATGTCCAGGGCTGTGGGCAGCAGGTACGTGCTGAAGTAGGGCGTGAGCACCTTGCCGTCGCGCATCTGGAAGTCCTCCAGCAGCGCGTAGCCGAGCGCCTGGGCCAGACACCCCTCTATCTGCCCCTCCACCTGCTGCCGGTTGACCGCCTTGCCCACGTCGTGCACGCTGATCACCTTGAGCACCTGCACCAGCCCCGTCAGCGTGTCTACCTCCACCTCCACCGCCTGCGCCGCGTACCCATAAGCGAAGTTGGGCGTGCCTGCCGTGGTCTCCGGGTCCAGCCCCGTAGTCTCTTCCGGCCGGAACTGCACTCTAGCGCGGGCCGGACGCTCTCCGCTATCCCACTTGGCGCGTGCGGCCTTGGCAGCGTCGTATACCGCCCGCCCGCCCATGTACGTCATGCGGGAGGCCGAGGCGCTGCCCGCGTTGGGTGCCTGCCCGCTATCGTCCGTCACCATCTCGATGAGGGGGGCCTCGCCCGCGCCCTGCGGGTGCTCAAACGGCAGGCCCAGCGTCTCGGCCGCTATCTGCCGCAAAATGGTGTGCGCCCCCTGCCCCACGTCAGCCGCGCCCACCCGCACCGTGGCGTGCTCTATCTTGTCGCTGCCGTATAGCTCTACTTCTGCGGTGGCCTGGTCGGGGTAGCCGAACGAATAGCCGATGTTCTTGATGCCGCATGCTATACCCACCCCTCGGCGCAGGTGCGGCTTCTTAGGCTGCGGTCGCGGATTGCCGTAGTCGAGCCGTGAAACGGCCTCCTCGACGCAACGCTCCATCACCGGCAGCGCGCTCACCCCCGGCGGCAGTGGGTTCTGCGACGGCTCGATGCTGCCCTCCCGGTAGATGTTGCGGCGGCGCATCTCTATCGGGTCGATACCGAGCGCGTGGGCCAGCCGCGTGACCATGCTCTC
>DASVRN010000202.1:0-23655 GCA_036388595.1 Chloroflexia bacterium | reverse complement strand
CCCACACCTTCTGGGGTTTGTGCGCTCGCCTGTACTCTAAACTTGCTGCTCATACTTTGTGTCTGTTCATCAACCGTGCTTTAGGTAAGCAACACTTCCTTCAAATCAAACAACTTGCTTTCCCTATCTAGCATAACTCCCCCTTTGTCATTCTGAGCGTAGCGAAGAATCTCGTCCCTCACCACCCAGGCACCACCTTTCCCCAGGCAGTATGCCTTACCGTATTGCTTATATCACAATCCCCTGCCCTACCGCAAAACCACTCCCCTACTGTAGAAGCGTCCTACGTATACACGTCCGGCTGCTCTGCTTCATCCACCAGCACCACGTTCAAGTCACCCTCCCGCACCTTCACATCCACCTTCACCACCCCGTCCTGCCCCGCCCGGTCAAACCGCAAATCGACCCTGGACGCCCCCACCTGCACCCCCTTCATCTCCAGCCAATCGAGGCCCAAAGGCAGCAACGGCTTCACCACTCGCAACGTGTTGTTAAGCGCGTTGGCCCTCAGTCCCAGCAGCGTCCACAACGAGTGCGGTATCGCCCCCGCCGCCCACGCCTGCGGGCTGCAAGCCACTGGGTAGCGCACCGGCTGCCGCTCCCTCTGCCGCTGGTACCCGCAGAAAAGCTCCGGCATCCTGTATTCCGGGAAGTTGCAAGCAGCGGCGAACAGCGCGTCCAGTATCTTCGAGGCCACCGCATCGTACCCGTAGCGGCAGAAGCCCCCTATTATCAGCCCGTTGTCGTGCGGCCACACGCTGCCCAGGTGGTAACTGATAGGGTTGTAGGCCCGCGTCTCGCTCGACAGCGTGCGCACACCCCACCCCGAAAACATATCGGGCTGCATCAGCCGCTCCACCACCCGCGCCGCCCGCTCCGGCTTCGCTATGCCGCCCCACAACACCTGCCCGCTGTTGGAGGAAACCACCTCCGCCGGACGCCCGCCCTTCTGCAACGCAAGCACGTAACAGCCAAGCTCCTCCGACCAAAAGTCCCTGTCGAACCGCTCGCGCAGGTCCGAAGCCCGCCGCTGCAACTCGTCCGCCCGTTCAGGCTCTCCAAGCTCCCGTAACACCACCGCGATCTGCCGCCACGCCCTGTACAAATACGCCTGCACCTCGCACACCGCCACCGGGGGCATCACATTAGAGCCGTCAGCGTTCGGGACTGAGTTCCCCGCGTCCTTCCAGCCCTGGTTGATAAGCCCCGTCTCGTACATGCCCACGTAATCGAGATAGCCGTCGCCGTCGTGGTCCGCGTAGTGGTCTATCCAGCCCAGTGCCGCGTCAATGTTCGGCTTGAGCTTGCGGGCCAACTCCAAATCCCCCGACCAGTTGACGTACTCGGCCATCATCACCAGGAACAGCAGCGTGGCGTCAGTAGTCCCGTAATACGCCGGGCTTTGCGGTATCGCGCCCCTCTGCGCCAGCTCCCCCGACCTGAACTCATGGAGTATCTTGCCCGGCTCGGCGTCCCGGTACTCGTCCACCTCCGTAGCCTGGTATCGCGCCAGCAGTTGCAGCGTCTCGCGCGCCATGTTCGGCCCGTAAGGCATCGTCTGGATAGCCACCACCGAAGCGTCCCGCCCGAACAGCGTCGAAAACCAGGGGATACCCGCCGCGAAGTAGTGCAGCCCATCCAGCCGCGTTCGCAGCATCCGCAAGTCGAGCAACGCCCGCCGCATCACCTCGTCAAACAGCGGGTTGGAGCTACTGACCTGCGTGGACCCGTTCAACCATATACGCTGCGACCGTTCCAGCCACTGCCGCGCGTTCTCATGGCTGACCTTCGACGGCCTGCTGGGATACAGCAGGTGGTCTATATGGCCGTCCTTCCACTCAAACGGCGTGATGACGACAGTAATAGTCTGTCGCTCGCCCGGCCCAAGCTCACATTGGTACGTGGCGGTGCCTGGCTCCAACAGGTGCGGAGGTGGCGCGAAGGCAACCGCCGTAGCCCTGGACAGCCCATCGGTACCCTTGTACCCCATCACCATCACATTGCCGCCCCGCACCTCCACAGGCAACAACTCACCCTGCGGCTCATCAATGAACCCCTTAAGCACGAACAGGTCTTCAAACCCCGCCCGAAACCGCAACGCGATCTCCAATTTCGCCGCGCGCAGCCCATAGTTATGCAGCGTCAAATGCTCGAACAACCTGCCCCTCTGCAAATACCGCTCGCGCCGCACCCCAACCGTGTTCTTGGGGATGCCCGCGCTGCCGTCAGAAGCAGGCAACTCCGGGTTCGCCAGGTCGTGGTAGGTCTCAAGCCCCTGGTCGTCAATGCAGGATAGCACCGTAAGCGGCAGCCCGTTCACCTCCAGCGAATAACCGTCCAGGAACCGGCAGTCCTGGTAAAACAGCCCAAACGCGTGTGGCAACTCCCAGGGCACGTCGCCGCTCTGCGAGGTCAGCAGAAATATACTGCCCTGCTTCAGCACCGTGGCCGAAGCGCTCTCCTGCATCTTCGTAGGCTCCGGCTGCGCGAGGATCAGCTCCTTGCGCCTGTGCTCCTCCCGCGTAAGCGCCCGCGCACTCATACCCTGTACAACCTTGCCCTGCCCAACGTCCTTCATCGCACGCAATACTCCGGCTGTCGATAACGTAGCATTTCCGCCGCACGTCCCTGTAACACTGACCGCCAAAGCAAGCGACGGACCAAACGCCACTTCCCTTTGATGCGCCCGTACACTCAGCTACCGGCGCGCTCTTTCACCAACTCCACCACCTCTTCCGCGCACCCCCACGACAGCGTCACCCCCGACCCACCATGCCCATAGTTGTGCACCACCACCCGCCCATCCCCAACCACCTCAGCCTCCAACCTAATCACATGCCGGCCCGGCCTCAGCCCCACCACGTGCTCCAGCACCTTCTTCTCCCGCACCTCCGGCACAAACCGCGCGCACCGCTCAATAATCTCCCGCGCCGTACCCATATCCGGCTCCAACGACCAGTCACCCACCTGCGCCGTACCACCTAGCACGCAATCGTTCGAGCGAGGCACTATATACGTCACCCCATGCAAGTCGTCCTCCGCGTCCGCTTCTCCACCCGCCTCAACCTCTATCGTTCCCCCACCTTCACCATTCTCCTCGTCCTCGTCCAGGAAGAAATCGCGGGTAGACAAAGGCTCCACCCACACAATCTGCCCGCGTATAGGAAAGAGCGACTCATCCCCAACTAACTCCCGCGCTCCTAACCCCGCACAGTTCACCACCACCCCACTCTCTGCAAACACTTCTTCCAAAGAGCGCACTTCCCGCACCACAATCATGCCACCCAACTCTCGGAACCATCCCATCAGGTACTCAAGATAAATCGACATCTCGACAACGGGCGTCTCGAACACGTAACCATCGCGCCGCCCCCGAGGCAGTTCCCCCGCAGTCGCCCGCCGAAAAGACCGCACGCACGAAAGCCACCACGGATCGCCTACCTCCCCACGAAACACCTCGTACCCCCTCACCACCGACACCCCCGTCCCCTCCACCCCCGCAAGCTCCACAAACACCTCAAACGCTCGCTGCCCCCACGCTGTCACCCTATCCACCGGATAAGCCTTGTACGGGTACCAAATAGCCGCCGCCACATTAGAAGTCGTATGCGGCGGCAACTCCCGCGCCCAAATCTCCACCTCGTACCCGGCCTCCAGCAGCCTCACCCCGCACGACAGCCCCGAAACCCCACACCCAACCACAACAACGCGCATACCTCAACCCCCTCATAACCGCCGATGGACGATGGACGATGGACGATAAGAGTGATGAAGACTGAGGACTGAGTAGAGAGTGGGTACAAGGCAACACTTATCCAAACAATGCTAATCTTGGCGCGTCCTTGGCGTCTTAGCGTCTTGGCGTTTCCGTCTCCTATCGTCCATCGTCCATCGTCCATCGTCCATCGTCCATCGTCCCCATTATACAAAGCCAGCACCCGGAACAAAGTCCGAGTGCTGGCTGGGGTGGGGATGATAATTGCTATTGGTCGCCGGTGCCTACATAGTTACCGGCTATGAGCCTCTACGGCTCGCGCAGCTACTACTAGCTATTGCCGTCTGCGCCGCGTGCCGACGAGCCACGCCTGCCGCCACCGTGCGACGCGATGCCGCCCTTGCGGCCTATCTCGGCCATGTAATCGCGGTTGCTGCTAACCGTCTGGCCGCCCTTGCGAGCGATCTCGCGCTGCTGCTCCGGCTTCATCGCCGCAAACCCACGCCTGCGGCTGCCACCGCCACCGTTCTCATCTGCTGCGTTCATCTTCTTCATCTCATACTCCTCCCATTGCTATTACCCTGGAAAGGAAGACCGGAGGGTTGGTCGAGTAGTAGATTTCCGGCCCTTCCCGAAACGTCTGAGCGCGTGGACCACGACCTGAAAGCTACGCCTCCCCTGCTCCCATCTTCCCTTATCGCTCCATTGCGCAAGGTGTTATGGACAGAGGGCAAGCCCTGGTGCTTTCCGACCTCGTGCGGTCCTGGCGGTCAAAACCCGGCTGTACTCGCATACACTTGCGCCGCGCATACAACCGTCTATACCGGCGTAACGCCCGCGACAAGCCTCGTTGCTTGTCACTATTCTGCCGTGGCTCCGGTCATGCCCCGGCAAAATAACTGCTACCCGGCGCGATCAATGCACGTACTTGAACGGGGGGGGTGTTCGTACACGCAACTGAGCGTGCCGGGCAGAGTTACCAAAGTTGGGGAGGAACGCTTACGCTCCTCAACAGGCCGCGTGCGGCCCGACATATCAAGCTGTGAAGGTATGTGCAAAGAGCCTTACTACAAAGGTCCTCGCTGCACGGTTAGTTTACCGGACCCACCCTGCCATTCCCATAAGTATTCGTGAATAGTGCTACTGCCGCTGGTGAATAATTGTCAATTGCCGCTTGTAAAGGTAAACAGCCGCTACCAGGAAACTTGTACGAAAACGCCAAGACGCCAAGACGCCAAGGACGCGCAGAGAAGAATAAGGTTAGGAGTATAGAAAAGGACCAGAGTACAACATCATGCACTCTGGTCCTCTTGCTGTGAAAACCTTCCTTAATCTTGGCGCGTTCTTGGCGTCTCGGCGTCTTGGCGTTTCCGTCTCTGATTGCTACGACCTGGCACCAGGCACGAAGCGATACCCAATCCCCCACTCCGTCTGAATAAATCGCGGGTGGTCGGCGTCATCGGCCAGCTTGCGGCGGAGGCGGCGCACGAACACCTTCAGATAGTGGTCCTCGCCTACGTACTCCGGCCCCCACACCCGTTCCAGCAACGCTTGGTGCGACAGCACCCTGCCCGCGTTCCGTGCCAGTTCCTCCAGCAGCCGGTACTCCGTCGAGGTAAGGGGCACGAACTCCCCCTGGAGATGCACTTCCCTGCTCGCCGGGTTGATCGCCAACTCGCCAAACACAAGGTCCGACTCTCGCGCCTGCTCCTGGGGGGCCTCTTGCTCCTGGGCACCCTCACCACTCAACCCTGCGCGCCTGGCGAGCGCCTTCAGCCTCGCCAGCAGTTCCAGGTGCTCGAACGGCTTGGTCAGGTAATCGTCCGCCCCCATGTCCAGTGCCTTTATCTTGTCCGCAGTAGCATCCCGAGCCGTCAGCATCAAGATTGGCACCTGCGAAGTCTCGCGAATGCGCCTGCACACCTCAAAACCATCCGGTGGCGGCATCATGATATCGAGCACCATCAGGTCTGGCTGCTCCCTCTCAAACAACGCCAGCGCCTCGGCCCCATCATACGCGGCAACCACGCGACAATCAGGCCAGTTGATCCGCGCCCCAAATTCTATCAAGGCCGCGATATCGCGCCCATCATCCGCCACGAGCACTGTAAAAGTCTTAGGTTGCTCAATACCAGCCGCCATAGGCAGACCCACTACTCCCCACTCCTATGCGATACACAGCGCCGGCACCGTACACCTGTATATCACCTGTCGCACAGGAACATTCTATAGCTGCCGCGACAAGCCCCCTGCTACCTCACACAGCAAACCAGGAGCCTGTACCTCCAGGCGACCCAGAGGGACGATACAAGCGGCACTAGCACCACTTATAGCCCATAAGTGCAACAGGTGTCAATACGTCAAACGCCTTATCCCATCCCCTCACCTGGTCAGCCGCACCACTACGTCCAACACGATTGCCCCCGCCACCATCCACAGCAGCGTATTCACCCTCCCCTTCACCTCCCCCACCTCCCGCTTCAACTCCTCCAACATCTGCCGCGTCACCAGCTCATACACCGACCGCGGCCGGTCATCCACAACAACTCCCACCGCCCCATCCCCCACTTCCCGCCCCAACACTCTAACAACCATCCTCTTCCCCCATCTCCCAACTGTAGGGGCACGCTGCCCTCTGCCCCCACTCCCCACCCATCTCGCCACCTAAAACTCAAAACTCGTAATTCGTAATTCGTAATTCGTAATTCGTAATTCGTAATTCGTAATTCGTAATTATTGTCTCACTCCTCCCCCAGCCCCATCTCCCTCAACACCCGCTCGGCCTCCGAATGCAGCCCACTCGTGCCCTCTCCACCCGCCGCGAGCTTGCTCTGGACCACCAGCGCCCGCCCCACAGAATCGGTCAGCCGCGCCACCACCGGCCCAATCTTCACCAGGTCTTCCTCCTCCTTCAGCTGCTTCCGCGCCAACCGCAACGACGCCCGTAAACCCTTAATCTCCCTCACCAACGACATCTCCAAGCTCTGCTTCCCTCGCATCTCCCTCACCCTGCCTATCACAACCTCACAACACTCTACTACGTAGAAACCATCTCACAAACCGAAAACCTGAGAAGAGCACCCAACCCCCGCCCTTGTCAATCTGAGCGCAGCGAAGAATCAGGTGGGTAGTTAGGGCGCTGAATTACAGTGACCGAGTTCCCCTTTGTCATTCTGAGCAGAGCGAAGAATCTCGTCCCTCAGCACCCAAATAGCCCCTTTCCTACGGCCACTCAGTACCCTAAGAAAGAGGAAACATCCCGCTGTAGGACGAGATTCTTCACTGTGTTCAGAATGACAAGGACCGCCTCTGTTGACCGTACCCGCCCTACCATCCATGTGATAGCTTCCTACCCAAAGCCCCCACTTAACTAATCCCACTTCACCCCCAGCTTCGGACATGCTACCCGGCCCATAACTCCACTGTTTTGACACCTCCTTGCTGCACAAACACGACACCAAACATGTACAATAACTATGGTGAGGAAGCCCCGAGTTCTCCGGACTACCCGACCCGTACATGTTAGGGCCAACGGCCCATCCCTTTGCAGCCATAATCAGCTAAAATTGTGGCTTGCAGGTCAAACATCAACTGCAACATTTAACATAGTCTCACGTAAAGAATCCAGGAAGATTTCACCACAACGGAAACAGAGACGTCCCCGTTCGCACTATGAACGCGGGACCCAAGGAGATGCAAAATGAATGGCAGAGCACCACAACCAGGCGTGGGCGACATCATCGTAGAAGCCCGTAACGTCCAGAAGAAATATGACACCGGCACCGTACGGGTGCACGCCCTCCGCGGCCTCGACTTGCAAATCAGGCGCGGCGAGATGGCAGCCATCATGGGTCCCTCCGGCTGTGGCAAGACCACCCTGCTCAACTGCCTTGCGGGCCTCGACAGCGTAGACACCGGCGAGATCATCATTGACGACGTGCCCCTGCACAAGATGAGCGACCGGCAGAAGACCGACCTGCGCGCCAGGAAAATGGGCTTCGTCTTCCAGTTCTACAACCTCCTGCCCGTGCTCTCCGCCATCGAAAACGTGGAGCTGCCGATGCTCGTGTCGGGCACCAACCCCAACGAGGCCCGCCGCCGCGCCAACGAAGCCCTCGCCCTCGTAGGCCTAACCGACCGTGGCAGCCACAAGCCCAACGAGCTTTCCGGCGGCCAGCAGCAGCGCGTCACCATAGCCCGCGCCCTCGCCAACGACCCCACCATCATCTGGGCCGACGAACCGACCGGCGACCTCGACTCCGAGACCTCCCAGGAGATCATGGACCTCCTCGTCCGCCTCAACAAAGAACAGGGCAAGACCTTCGTAATCGTCACCCACTCCCCCGAAGTAGGCGCACGCGCCGACCGCATCATCCGCATGCGCGACGGCGCCATCACCGACTACGGCCTCAGCGAACCCGCCAGCATAGAAGAAGCGGTCGAAGCAATAAGCTAGATTTGGGAATTGGGATTTCGGATTTCGGAATTCGGATTTGCTGGATACCTACTAAATCCGAAATCCGAAATCCTAATTCCCAAATGGAGAACACCATGGAAACTCTATTCGGCATCTCAATGGACACCATCATGCTCATCGTGCTGAGCATGAGCATCCTCGTGCTCGCAATCGTGGCCTTCCTCGCTTGGCGCAAACCTATCATCGCCAAGCTGGCCCTGCGCAACATTCCGCGTCGCCGCGCCCAGACCGTGCTCATCATCTTCGGCCTCATGCTCGCCACCATGCTCATCACGGCCGCCTTTGGCACCGGCGATACCATGACCTACTCCATGCGCGTAGCCTTCACCGGGGGCCTAGGCGGCACCGATATTGAAGTGGTCAAGTCCAACCCGCAGGCCGTCAACTTCAGCGGTCCGCCCGACTTCAACCGCCCCGTGCCCACCTTCGACGCTTCGGTGCTTGACGACCTGAAAACCCAATGGGGTAACGACGACCGCGTGGATGGCTGGTCCCCCGCCTTCCAGCAGATCGGCCCCATCATCGACACCACCACCAACCAGGGTTCCGGCCAGACCTTCGTCCAGGGCATCACAACCGACCTGTCACAGACGATGGGTGCCCTCAACACGACTTCCGGCCAGCCGTTCGACGTAGCCTCCCTCAAGGACAATGAAGTGCTGCTCGACAAAGCAGCCGCCGACAAGCTCAATGGAAAAGTAGGTGACTCGGTGCGCTACGTCATCCAGGGTAAGTCCTACGAGATGACAGTGCGCGACATCATAGTCAACACCTCTCCCAGCACCCAGTTCCCCAACACCTTCGTCACCCTCAACCAGGCGCAGACGATGTTCAACGCCCCCGGCCAGCTAACCGCCGTCCAGCTTTCCCTTAAAGGTGGCCCCCTCGACGGCGTCAAGTACAGCGAAGAGGTAGCAACCAGGCTGGAAGGCTTACTTGACGAGACCTACGAAGTCTCCCAGGTCAAGAAAGGCGCGCTCGATACCGCCAACCTGATAGGCAACTTCTTCACGACCGTCTTCATCGGCATCGCCCTCTTCTCCATAGCGGCGGGCATCCTGCTCATCATCCTCATCTTCACCATGCTGGCAGCCGAGCGCAAGAGCGAGATGGGCATGGCCCGCGCCGTCGGCATCCAGCGCGGCGACCTCACCCGCATGTTCATAATCGAGGGCATGGCCTACGACCTGGTGGCCGCCGCCGTGGGTGCCGCGCTGGGCGTAGCCATCGGTTTCGCGATGGTAGGCATCATCTCCTCGCTCCTGGGCACCTTTGGCTTCAGCCTCACGCCCCACGTCGAAATTCGCTCGTTGGTCGTGGCCTACTGCCTCGGCATGCTCATCACCTTCATCACGGTAGCCATCGCGGCGGCCCGCGTCTCCAGCCTCAACATCGTATCCGCGATCCGCAACATCCCCGAGCCTCTCAAAGCCGAAAGAAAGTTGGGCCAGCGTTTCCTCGACGCATTCGATTTGCTGGCTGAAGGCCGCTTCGGTGCCGCGCTGGGCGGGATTATCGGGGCCTTCTGGTCCATGATCGTCAGCGGCCCCGTCCTGGCCGTGATAGGACTGCTCATGCTCGTGGCGGGCTGGGCGACCGTCAACGGCTTCCTCTTTCACACCGGCGCGTCGTTCACTATCATCGCAGTGGGCTTCACCATCCGCTGGTTCCTCAACAGACGCAAGGTGCGCCCCACCCGCCGCGACCGCATAGCCTTCACAATCGCCGGGTTCGCCCTCCTGGTCTACTGGGCGCTCCCCATCGACGCCCTGCACGACTGGTTCGGCCTGCCCGAGTTCAACCTTGGCATCGAGAACTTCTTCGTCAGCGGCATCATGATGGTGGTCGGCGCGGTGTGGGTGGTCATGTACAACTCCGACATCCTGCTGGGCATCATGAGCGCCGTGCTCGGCCGCGTGGGACGCATGCGCCCGGTCCTCAAGACCGCCGTGGCCTACCCTATGGCCTCCATCTTTCGCACGGGCATGACGATAGCCATGTTCGCCCTCATCCTGTTCGTGCTCATTATGATGTCGGTGCTCACCAACCTGAACCAGCAGATAGACCCCAACAAGCCCGAAGTGTCCGGCGGCTACCAGATCGAGGCCACCGTCTCCTACGCCAACCCGATAGCCGACATCAACGCCATCATCGCCGCCGACCCCGCCCTCAACGGCAAGTTCGAGGCAATAGGCGGCCAGACTGCCCTCCCCTTCCAGCTTCGCCAGCCGGGCCGCAAACCCCCCGCCACCCCGCCCACCGAGGAGGAGCTAAAAGCCAACCCCGGTGCCGCTGAAGGCTGGAGCTTCTACAACGTGCGCCTCGCGGACGACGCCTACCTCCAGACCAACCAGTTCCCCCTCCAACTGCGCCTCAAAGATTATCCCAACGACCAGGCCGTGTGGGACGCAATAGCCAACGACCCCACGCTTGCGGTAATCGACGCCGTGCCCGTGCAGTTTGGCGAGATAGCCGAGCAGTCGGGCAGCTTCCAGGGCGGCGGCATCGCGGGCGGTGGGTTCTTCTACGTTACAGGCATTAAGCTGTCGGATACAACAATGGATAAGCCGCTAGAGATCGAGGCAAGGCTGCCCAACGCGCCTAACAGCCAGCCCGTCAAGCTGAAGGTCATCGGCGTCCTGAGCCGCTTCTCCAACTTCTACACCGGCGTATACGCTTCCAACGAGATGCTGAAGCAAGCCTCACCCATACCCGTACCCACCACAACCTACTTCTTCCGCGTCAAGCCCGGCGAGGACCCCCGTGCCCTGCGGCGCGCGCTCGGCTCGGCCTTCCTCGAAAACGGCATGGAGCCGGTGGTCATCTCCGACGACCTCAAAGAGACCCAGGCGGTAAGCAACGGCCTCAACGGCCTCCTGCAAGGCTTCATGACGCTGGGCCTATTCGTGGGCATCGCCGCCCTGGGCGTAATCAGCACCCGCGCGGTGGTTGAGCGCCGTCAGCAGATAGGCGTGCTACGCGCCATAGGCTACCAGCGCCGCATGGTCGCCGCCTCCTTCCTTCTAGAGTCGTCCTTCATCTCCATGCTCGGCATCCTGATAGGCGTGGTGCTAGGCCTCATACTCTCCTACAACTTCGTGGAGTTCGCCCGCAAGGACACGCCCCAAATCGTCTTCGACGTACCCTGGCTGCAAATAGCGGGCATAGTCGTGCTGTCCTACATAGCCTCTCTGATCACCACCATCCTACCCGCCCGCCAGGCCTCCCAGGTCTACCCCGCCGAAGCGTTGCGCTACGAGTGACGAGTGACGAGTGACGAGTGACGATTTCAACAATGGTACTCCTGAAGGGTCTTGCCTTCAGGAGTACCGTAAGGGTTGGACGCACCAGATGAACAGGGGAAGATGCTGGCACAGCTAATGCGGAAGCTCTTCCGATGCGTACTTATAATGCAATGAAGAGATTGATTAGGAGGTAGGAATTATGTCATTTCAGGCATATTTGGATAATATAGAAGAAAAAACGGGGAAGACTCCCAACGATTTCATTGCTATGGCAAAGGAAAAGAATCTAACAAAATCCAAAGATATAATTGCGTGGCTCAAAGAGGACTATGGATTAGGTGTAGGCCATGCCAGGGCAATAGTTCATGTCATTCTCAACGGTGCTGAATTCACCGTAAGGCAAACCACCGGCCCTCACCGCGACGCGTCAGGCACCCTTAAATTGGATGGCAAGAATTCAGGCAAGTCTTAACTTTGTTGGTAGAAGCTGTCGCACGGCTACAAGTAAAGCGGCTCCAGGGGTGTAAGTCCCTGGAGCCGCTTTACTACGTATAGCACCGTTACGCGTTACGCGTTACGCGTTACGTGTCACTCGTCACTCGTCACTCGTCACTCGTCACTCGTCACTTTATCCCATACACCACACTAACCTCGACCCTAACTTCCTGCTGGCCGGGGTTGATTGGCGGCAGGGCAGCATTCTGAGCCATTGCGTCACGCGTCATCGCTGCTTCGATCACCGGCGGGGGCACATTAGCGCCGCCATCGTCCACCACCAGCACCGAGCCAAGCGTCACACCGTTCAGCCCGGCAAGCTGCTCCGCCTTCTCGCGGGCGTCCTTCACCGCTGCCTCACGGGCCTGCTTCATCACCGCCGATGGGTCCGAAAAGCCGAAGCTGAGGCCGTAGATCGTGTTCGCGCCCGACTTCACCAGGTCGTCAATCAGCTTGCTGGACTTCGTCAGGTCGCGGATCTTCACCTCGACAATGTTGGTCACGCGGAAGCCCGTCACCGTGGGCGACTGCCCATCCCTGTAGTCCATCACCGGCTCCACGTTGTACTGCGTGGTGTTGATGTCCTTCTCCTCGATGCCCGCGCCCCGCAGTTGTTGCATCAGCGCGTCCATCTTGCTCGCTGCTTCGCTCTGCGCCGTCTCAAGCGAGGGGTTCTGTATCGACACGCCCACCTGCAAGTTCGCCATGTCCGGCTTGACCGACACCACGCCGCTCCCACGCACCGAGATCCTCGGCTGGTCGCCCACTCCAACACCGCTACCTACCACCTGCCCCTCCTGCGCGCTGACATTGTTCAATTGAGTGTCCCCGGTGCGCCCCGTAGAAGCCACACCGCCACTGTTACCACCATTACCGCCCGCGTTAGTCCCGGCGGAGCTAATACCCGCTTCCCTGGGCATCAGCCACACCACCAGGAACGCCGCCAGCAACAGCGCCACCCCCGCGAGCGTGCTAAATACCCTCAACTGGCTCCTGCTTACGTTCATTATATACGTCTCCTTCTTACGATGTGATAGTTGGTTAGTCCTGTGCAGCCGTCGTATCTCTCTCATGCTGCTAACCCGCCGCTTGCTATACAGACGATTATGTCACGCCAAAAGTTCCCACCAAAACAAAAGAGGGGCCGCACAGATTGTGCGGCCCCTCTCCACTAACCACTAACCACTAACCACTAACCACTAACCACTAACCACTAACCACTAACCACTACTCAGTCCTCAGTCCTCAATCCTCAATCCTCATCACTCCCTACGGGCAAGTGTTCAGGCTCACGTCGTCCACGAAGAACGAGGTAGTGTAGAGGCTGTCGGTGGTCGCCTGGAAGTGGACCCGCACCGTCTGCCCCTTGTACGCCAGCAGGTTGAAGGTAGACTTGGTCCAGGTGTTCTGCACGTCGGCGTTGCTGCGGGTCTCCAGCGTCGCCAGGTTAGCCCCGCTGCTGTTCTGCACCCGTGCGTACAGGTAGTCGTACTTGGTCGTGCCCGTCTCCTGGGTCGCCATGTTCCAGTAGTAGCTCAGCGAGGCTGACGTGGCCGTAGACGGTATCGTCACCTGCTGGTAGATCGTGTCATTGGCGCGGTTGTAGCCCGCCAGGTACGCGCTCATGGTGCCGGTGCGAGGGCGAGTGTTAGCGATGACCTGGTAGCCGCCGCTCGAAGTCTGCACCCACGGGGCCGTGCCACTCTCGAAGCCACCGTTGGTCAGCTTTTCGCTGCAAGCCACAACCACGGGGGTAGCCGTAGGCTGGACCACAGGCGTGTTGGTTGGCGGCACCACCGGGGTATTCGTGGCCGTCGGGGCGGGCGTGCCGCCACCGCAAGCGTCGAACTTGAACGCGCCTATGCGGGTGGTCCACGAAGCCTGGCCGGTGGTCGGCATATACTCGTGCGTCATCCAGAAGGTGCAGTCGTCGGTGGGGTCAACCGCCATCTGAGCGTAGTCGCCCCAGCGGCTGCCCGTGCCGGTCTGCGAGCCGCTACCCGCAATGAGGGTGCTCTCACCCTGCGGCATCTGCCCCAGCGCGTCCCCCGCCAACCGGCCCGTGTAGCGTATGCTCGGGTAGACGCTGCTGCTTGATGCACTGTACACCATCGCGATGTTGCCGGAACCGTCCATAGCGATGCTCGACATCCAGCGGTGGGTCGCGTCGGGCGCATAGGTGCCCTGCTGGAAGATGCTCGGCGTACCGGCGGGGTTGCGGACTTCGTACCAGCGTACGCCCGCCTGGGTGCCGCTGCTCAAGGCGTTCACGCTATGTGTGGCTACCAGGGCCTCGTGCGTGCCCAGGTTGCGGTAGGCCAGCCTGAACATCAGCCTGTCGCCAATGCCGTCGAGCTTCACCGTGGTACCGGGCTGCGGCACGCACGACCTCGTGGTGGTGCACAGGTTGTTGAAGGCAGCCGTCGCCAGCGTGGTAGGCCCGGTAAAGGTCGAGCTAGCAGGCGTGGCCCAGTTCACTTTGAACTTCCACAATTGCAACGCGTTGTTGGCCTTGGCTGCGAACACGTTAGGCGCGCCAGCCGGGGGCAGCCTGGAACCATCGAGGTCCGAGGGCAAGAGCGTGCCGTACGTGTTGCTCACGTTGAACGCCTGGTATGTGGCAGGCTGGCCCAGGAGCATCTTGGCGCGGTCGAACACCACCGCCGCCGGTCCCTGGTAGGTCGAGGTGAAGCGGTTGGCTCCCATGTAGTAGCCGTCGGGCCACACGCCGAGGTGAGGATAGTCGTAGAAAACGGTCGTGCTGAACTGGAAGAAGTAGCGATACCAGGCCCCGGTAGGATCGCCCGTCTGCGAGATAGCGATGCACTCGCCGTAGGGGTTGGCCGAGGTAAACTGGCTCACCAGCCAGCGGTCGGCAAGCTGGTCGTAGAGCACCACGGGGTCGCCGTCGTTGCGGGTCTGGCAAGCGCCGCCGAAGCCGCTCCAGATGGTGTTGATGTTGGTCGGGCCGTACAGGGTGTTGCCGTTCTTGTCGAATATCTGAATCGAGCTATTCACCATCTGCACGTAGTGGTTGGGGCCAACGTCGCCGCTCGGGTCGGGCGGATACACGCCGTTACGGTTGCCCAGGCCCGCGAAGTTCTTGGCGGGAGAGGGCGCGGCCAGGGCTGCCAGCGAGTCGTTGCCGCTGAACTTGTTTTGCACCACCGGGTCGACTGCCTGAGGCCTGGGCGAGCTTTTGTCGGCGGCGTTCTCGCCACCCTTTGGCTCCGGCATCTCTCGGGCCACGGTCCACTGTGGGGCCTCGCCAGCGGGCACGTCGCGCAGCGGTCTGGAAACGTCGTTCTTGGCCGAGCGTCCGGTCTCAAAAGGCCGCTGTGCGGGGTCGGCTCCCTTGCCGTTATCCTGCGCCTGGTAATTAGTGGAGGCCAGGCGCGGAGTGTTCTCGCCTGCGCCGGCTGCCGTGTTAGCGTTGCTGGCGGTGCCCGCCGGGGCGACCCCGATTTGCCCGCCAAGCTGGGCGGCCAGGGCCACCATGAGGGCTACTATAAAGAAGGACAACGACCGTTTCTTAGATAACATTCGCATAGCTCCTTTTTCCAATTACTGAATCTTCTTTGATCCACCCGTTGCCACGGCGCTTTGCGAACACCGCGAGCAAACAAAAACCATAGCCCGCCCGGCCAGATAATCGGCAAAGCCCTAATGAAAGTGAGTACTTTACAGGACGCTTGAGAACGAAGGTAGTACGCTCCGATTATCTATACGGGTGGGCTATGGGTTTGAGTAGGGAAGTATACCCAGTCGCAAGACCCAGTAGCAAGCCAATTCGGCACCAATACCGTAGCAGCCGGTAGTACTTTAGTACCATAGCTATTGAATAGTACTACAACAGGTACTTTCCAGAAGTACGTTCCTAATCAACATCCGTGCTCCTGCTCCCACCAACCGGACCCAGCATGCCCCAACCAACAGCACCCCACACTACCCTTTGTCAGTCTGAATGCAGTGAAGAATCACGTGGGTAGAGAAGCTGCTGCACTCGATAACATCAGTGGCCCTGCCTTACCTATTGTTACTATTGCAACAGATAAAGACTGTCACCGGATTCTAGGCCATCTCACAAATAGGAATGAGGAAATGAGCACATGCGGTGGGCCTTGTCATTCTGAGCGTAGCGAAGAATCTCGTCCCTCACCTTCCAAATACCACCTTTCCTTCAGCAACAGATGCCCCTAAGAAAAGCGCAACATCCTAGTGGAGGACGAGATTACCCACGGAGTTTACCCTGAGCGCAGCCCCATGTCCGAAATGACATGGGGCAGGTTTTGTTGCCACTATTCGTGGCTGCTACTAATAAGATGGCTTCTTCTCACTGCGTTCGGAACGACAAAGGGAGAGGCTTTGGGTGCAGACATCGCAGTACAGGAAATGGCTTCAGTCCTTTAGGAACAAGGGTCTGCCTTGCCATGCCAACCCAGTAGTGGTATGCTGCCTACGCCGCGAACAGCGGCAATAAAGCGATGTGAGGAGCAAGCGTGCTGAACATAGATTTGACCGGCCGCCGGGCTTTCGTGGCGGGCGTAGCAGACGACGCAGGGTATGGCTTCGCCATTGCCAAGACGCTGGCCGAGGCCGGGGCCACAGTCGTCCTGGGTACCTGGCCGCCCGCCCTATCCATCTTCCGCAAGCTGATCGAGCGCGGCTCGATGGAAGAGTCGATGCGCCTCGACAACGGGGGCAAGCTAGAGTTCGAGGCTATCTACCCCCTCGATGCCGCCTTCGACACAGTGGACGGCGTGCCCCCCGACGTGCTGGAGAACAAGCGCTACCAGGACCTGGGCGACTACACCGTCTCCGGGGTAGCCGAGCGCCTGGTGCAGGACTTCGGTGAGAAGCCCCTCGACATCGTGGTGCATTCCCTTGCCAACGGCCCGGAGGTCAAAAAGCCACTCCTGGAAACGAGCAGGCAAGGCTACCTCACCGCCGTGAGCGTCAGCGCCTACTCCAACGTATCGCTGGTGCAGCGCCTCGGCCCCCTCATGCGTCCCGGCGGTGCCTTCCTCTCCCTCACATACTTAGCAGCCCAGCGCGTCATCCCCGGCTACGGCGGCGGCATGTCCTCCGCCAAGGCAGCCCTCGAAAGCGACACCCGCACCCTAGCGTATGAAGCGGGCAGGCAGTTCGGCGTCCGCGTCAACTGCATTTCGGCAGGCCCACTCGCTTCCCGCGCCGCCCGCGCCGTCGGCGGCATCGAAAAGATGGTGGACTACGCCGCCGCCAACTCCCCCATCCCCGAATCCACCACCGCTCCCGAAGTAGGCGCGACCGCGGCCTTCCTGTGCAGCTCCCTAGCAAGCGGCATCACCGGCACCGTGCTCTACGTCGACAAAGGCTACAACATCATGGGCGTCCCGGTCAGCGAAGGCAGCCCGACGCTAGGCTAGTCCGAAACGTGAAACGTGAAACGTGAAACGTGATGTGGCTCGCTATTGTTGGTGCGTGAACATGAAGCTGTGTCAGTTACACGACTATACCCCCACCCTGTCATTCTGAGCGTAGCGAAGAATCAGATGGGCAGGGATGCTGCTGAACTACGGCGACCAAAGCCCCACCCTGTCCTCCTGAGCGTAGCGAAGGATCTCAAAAAGGTGGGCAGGGAACCTGTTGGATAGAGGGGTACGGGTGCTAATGGCTCGGCACCGAGGCACAAGGAGCATCTGAGATCCTTCGCTACGCTCAGGATGACAAGGGTAATAGGATACACAAAGAAGAATCGGCTAGTCACTCACGAAAGAACCATAGCAAACCGCAGCACGTTTCACGTTTCAGAACCAGCTCCGGCACGTCCTCCAACCCCATGCACCCCATGCACCCTGCCCATTAAGAACAAAGCGGCCAAATCGCCACAACGACCCGACCGCAAACCCTACTAAACCTTGGCGCACTCTTGGCGTCCTTGGCGTCCTTGGCGTCTTGGCGGTTCCGTCTCTCCTAACCGGATACCTCTTCGCCACCATCCACCCCCAGCACGTTGCCCGTCAGCCAGTCCGCGCCAGGCCCCGGCTTCGCCAGCAGAGCAATGAACCGCGCCACATCTTGCGTCGTAGTCAGCCTGCCGGATGGATTGCGAGCCAAAGCCCCCTCCACCAGCCGCTCGTTGCCGGGTATCTTGCGGAGAGCCGGGGTATCCGTCACGCCCGCCCTGATCGAATTGGCCGTAATGCCCCTCGGAGCAAGCTCGTAAGCAAGCTGCCGTATGTGCGACTCCAACGCCGCCTTCGCCGCCGACACAGCCCCGTAGTTCGGCACCACCCGTACCGACCCGGCCGAAGTCATGGCGAAGACACGGCTACCCCGCCCCAACATACCCCTCAACAGGCAGTCCTGCACCCAGTACACCAGCGAGTGCGCCATGACATCCAGCGTCATCTCCATATTCTGCTGTGTAATCGCGTCCTCCGGCCTCCCAGCAAAATATGGCTTCAGCGTCCCAAACGCCAGCGAGTGCAGCACCACCCTGAACCCCGACCCGCCCATCTCCGCCGCCATCTTGTCGAGGGCCTCCTTGCGCCGGTCCGGGTTAGCCGCGTTCATGTTGAAGGGCAGGTAGCGGCACCCAGCCGCCTCAATGCGCGCCCTGGTCTCCTCAAAGGCGTCCTGGTCGGAAGGACGGCGCAGGTGCACCCCACAGATGCTGAGTCCCGCCTCCTCCGCCAGCGCCGCCGCCGTCGCCGCCCCAAACCCGGAAGACGACCCCAGCACCAGTGCCCACTTCAAGTCCCTCGGCTCCGGCGGCACTAGCTCGTCAGTCTGCTTGCTGCCCTCACCGCCACTGTTCTCATCCATGTAGCCACGCTCCTTCAAAGAGGTTAACGGGGCACATTATAGCACAGTACCATGCTCTCTATATGTAGACATAATAGCATGACAGATAACAAGTGCTATAATACATTCGACTGGAGGTTCCTCTAAATGAAACAGCCCAATGAGCCTACAAACAACAATTCACAAACCGAAATACCCACTCTAACAGAATCTCAAGATGTTGAACCTCGGCAAATTGCACCATTTTTATACGAAAACTGGAAGCATTATATAGATGGAGAACCTGAACTCATGACGGTTGAGTATCCTTTGTTTAGGGACGCTCATATCGTTAGTCACATAATAAGTGGCTTCGGACCTTATCAACTGCATAACGCCGTGCCAATCGTACCTAGGCCCTCATTGCAACCAACCATCATACTGAGAGCCAGCTATCACCTACGAAGTGATGGCTGGGAAGCAATTGTACAAGCAGCAAAAACAAACGTGGACCGCTATCATGGCGGTAGTCTTGAGGATGAAATGGCAGCACTCATTTCCCTATGCCTAGGAATTCGGTGCAAGGCAGGCGGTGCGACTCGGGAGTTCTCGCTCGATGGTGACGAAAAAGGGCAGCCACGAGCGTTTGACATCATGAAGAATCCGATCTTGATAGAGTCTACTAGGCAGTCTCTCATACTTCCTCAAGCCAGAGGGCGACACAGCCTGGATGTTGCAGATCTACTGCTCAGACTGTATGAATTAGAACCCAGTGATGCAGTAGCAATTATACGTGCCGCTCGGCTCTATCAAGATGCATTGTGGATTGTTGAGACCCAGTCGGAACTTGCATGGATTCTGATGGTTTCTGCTGTGGAATCTGTAGGTAAGGAATGGATAGTTGGTGAGATGTCGCCAATTGAACATGTACGTATTTGGAATGCTAGGTTGGCGCGGGCACTTGAAAGAAGTCAGTGCGATGAACTAGCACAAGACCTTGCAAGGGCTTTGCAGAGATTAACACTTTCCACCCGAAAATTTGTGGACTTCTTGATGCACTTTATGCCGCCACCACCCTCTGCCCGACCGCCAGAGTTTGTCCAAGTTTCATGGCAAGTTGAAGACATGGCTAAATCTCTCCATACAATCTATAACCTGCGGAATGCTGCATTACATACGGGAACTCCATTTCCCAAGCCAATTTGTAATCCCCCATGGCCCGATGGAGACGCCTGGTACGAGAAGCCTGTAGGTGCGTACAGCACACTAGGTGCCGTATGGTCGTCGGAATCAATGCCAATGCTATTCCATACCTTTGAATACATAGTCAGAAATGCCTTACTCAGTTGGTGGCGTAGTCGTCTGCCTGCAACACTACCTATTGAAAATCAAGCTGGCTAATATACAACGAGGTCAGTAACTAACCTACCACCTCACCCTCACATCCCCCACTCGCCGCGTAACCTTCTGCTCGTCCAGGTGCTCCAGGAACGGTATCGCGTACTTGCGCGTCGTGCCGAACAGGTCGCGCATAATCGCCACGTTGATCTCCCCCTGCTCGTCAATCGTCCGCAAAATCCTCTCGCGCATCTCCTCGTAAGCCCGGCGCGAATACAACAGCCCCTCGTCCAGCTTCACAAGCTCCCCGCTTTCCACCAGGGCGGCCACCACCTCCGGGTCCAACCCAACCTCCGAGGGCGCGGGCGGCGAATACGGGCTTGACTCGTGTAACGCCATGAACTGCGCGACCTGCTTCTTCTGCTGAGGGCTGAACGTCGGCTCGAAATCGGGCAGCCGGTACGTGGTCGCATCCTCCGCGATCACCCCACGGCTCACCCCCAGGCCCATGACGTGCGGGAACGCCTTCGCCGTCACTTCCCTGGCTAGACGGCTGCGCAGCTCCTCCTTGCTCATCCCCCTGCGCAACGGCTGGTGATAGTGGTGGTGCCCCAGTAGCGTCGCCACACGCTTCATCAACGCCTCCCACGCGGGCGCGAACGTAATGAGTGATGAGGACTGAGGACTGAGTTTTCCTGACCGCTGAGTTGAAGTACCTGCTCGCTCTCCAACAACTTTGTCAACACCTCGGAAGCAACCGCACCAGCTATCCCCGACTTCTCCACCACCACTCGCACTTCCTGGGCCGTGTTCCCCAACGCCTCCAGCAGCAGCTCCTCCGGCGTGCCCTGCTGCAACGTGCGTAGCGTCTGCAACGTCTCCTCGCTGAACCGCTTGTGCCGCCTGGGGTGCGGGTCAATCACCTCGCCACCGCCTATCGTAAGGCTAGGAGAGGGGCGGCGCGCGATGTAACGGTCACCCTTGGCAAGTGCAACAGGGTCCCGCAGCCGCAACTGCACCAGCCCACTCTGCCCCGGCTCCAATCTATCAACGTCCAACAGGGTAGCCTGGGCCGCTGTCTCAGAAGCCCCTGTGAAGAAATCGAGGCTGCTGTTCTGCTCAAGCGTCACCGGAGAGTCGGCCAGCAATTCGAGGTGTACGTCCACCCGCGTAGTCGGTTCCAGCGTCCCCGGCAGCATCACCACCATGCCCCGAGCCAAGTCATCTACCTCCACGCCCACCAGGTTTACCGCCACCCTGTTCCCCGGCCCAATGCTCTCCACCTTGTGCTTGTGGCTCTGCAACCCCCTGATACGGCTCCGCAGCCCTCCCGGCACAATCTCGACCTCCTGCCCCACCTTGAACCTGCCATCCGTGAGCGTGCCCGTCACCACCGTCCCGAAACCCGCTATCGTAAAGACCCTGTCCACCGGCAGCCTGGGCCGCCCCTTGTCCGCCCTCGGCTCCGTCTGCTCCAACAGGCGGTCCATCTCCACCTTCAGTTCCTCAAGCCCCTGCCCCGTCTTCGCCGACACCGCCAGGATAGGCGCGCCCTCCAACGTCGTACCCTTCAGCCGCTCACGCACCTCCTCCTCCACCAGCGCCAGCCACTCGTCGTCCACCGTATCGCGCTTGGTCAGCACGGCGATGCCCCGGCTCACCCCCAGCAGGTGCAATATCGCCAGGTGCTCCTCCGTCTGCGGCATCGGCCCCTCGTCTGCGGCAATCACCAGCAGCGCCGCGTCCAGCCCCCCAGCCCCCGCCAGCATGTTCTTGATGAATCGCTCGTGCCCCGGCACGTCCACCACCGACACCTCACGCCCCGAAGGCAGCGTCAGCCACGCGAACCCCAGGTCAATCGTCATCTCCCGCGCCATCTCCTCCTGCAACCGGTCCGGGTCAATCCCCGTAAGCGCCTTCACAAGAGTAGACTTCCCATGGTCCACGTGCCCCGCCGTGCCAATAACATACATTGTCGCTGACTCCTGAAACGTGAAACGTGAAACGTGATGCGGTTAAAGCACCTCATACATTGTAAAGCACCACCTTCACCACTACAAACAAAAAGGGACCGAGCACCCACTCGATCCCTTACCCCATCACGTTTCACGTTTCACGTTTCAGAACCACGTTTCAGAACCCTATCTTACTGCCACGTACAGCGCCAGCATCGACGCCTGGTAGATGAGCGTTGCCACGGTCGCCAGCAGCGCGGGTGTCATAGGCAGGTAGTACAGCTTCTGCACGTAGCGGGTGACCAGTACCGTCGTCAGCACGATGCCCACTACCCAGAGACCCTGCGCTATCAACGCGGGCATACCGGCCCCCACCACTGCCGCCGCCAGGAAAACCAGCACGGCCCGTGGGGTCTGTAGCTCCATATACGCCAGCACCGACCGCTTATACTGCCCGCTGCCCACCATCACGTCGCCCACGCCCTGCACCATGCGGGCCACGAAGGGCAACTCCGCCAACCCCAGCACCACCAACCCAATTGTCCAGATGAGGTGTATGAGCATCACCGGGCGCTCGCTCTGGCGGCCAAGCACATCACCAAGCATCACCAGCGCGGGACCAAGTGCGATTAGCAATTGCACCGGCAGTATCTTCGACCAGACCAGCTTAGGTTCCGTGTCGGCTATAGTCACACCATAGAAGTCCTCGTGCTGCCGCGAGCTTCGGGTCAGCCTTACCAGCGCGGCTTCAGGCGCGAACACCAGTTGCGCCGCCGACATGACCACTTCCTCGTCCACGAGCGTCTCGATTTGCGGAGTCGCTTGCCCCGCCGCTTGCGCCAGGTACGACACGATTAGCTGCAACAGTCGGTCGAAGTTCTTCATGTCGGAGGTGACCACCACGCCCCGCTCGCCCTTCTGCGCCGCGCCCAGCAGCCTGGGGATCAGTTGCAGCATAGGCCCAGGCCCACCTGTCCTCGCACCCTTCTTAAACGGGATCATGACGACGTAGCGGCCGCTGCCGGTCAACTCCATCACCCGCAGCACGCCTATGTCCTTCCACGCGACCCGCCGCCAGCCGAACATCTCCGACACCCCCAGCCCCTGCGGCGTCACCTGCAACGTCGGCAGCAGGTTGAGCACGAACGCGCTAGCCACCGCTGCCAGCACGAGACCGAGCACCGCCCCCGCCATTTCGGGCGACAACAGGCTCATAGGCTCGAAGTTCGGTTGCACCAGGGCGGTGCCAATAGTCACACCCGCGTGCAGGAACGACACGATCAGGAACATGCCCGCCACGAACCGCGCGGCAAGCAACCAGTACTTGGAGTAGTCGAACACACCCTGCAACGCCGCCTGGTGCAATTCAGCCGCCAGCGACTGCAAGTTAGGCGCGTTCGTCTCCCCGCCCGAGACCTCGGTCTCAGGCTTGCTCTTGCCCCGTCCCATCGGCAAAGCCGACATCAAAGATTTACCCTGTAGTCTCATATACGAAGTGCCTCCGATAGTAATCCTACCAGCGTCCACAGGCACCAACAATAGCCAATCTGGTACGACCCAGGGTGGGACTTTTGCTTATAAACAACGTAGGAAAATCCACCGGGGAAAGTAAACGGAATAGAGAATTGCACCGCAGAGACGCAGAGGGCGCAGAGGTTACGC
>DASVRN010000201.1:0-18757 GCA_036388595.1 Chloroflexia bacterium | reverse complement strand
CTTTGTGTCTGTTCATCAACCGTGCTTTAGGTAAGCAACACTTCCTTCAAATCAAACAACTTGCTTTCCCTATCTAGCATAACTCCCAAGGTGGTATTTGGGTGCAGAGGGACGAGATTTCTCACTACGTTCGAAATGACGGAGGGAGCTGATGTGCTAACAACCGTCTATCAAGAGCAGGCGGCTGATCCTTCACTGCGTTCAGGATGACAGGGTGGAGTGTGGTCGCCGTAAACCTACCTATTCGCGGGCGTGACTTGACCGTTCGGGCGTCTTTCCTTAATCCCGCCCTTTCCTCTATAATTCTGAATATGCAAGCAGCCAACAGTCCCGCGCCTGTAGAGCCTTCTGAGCGCGCCGGTGAGAACGTCTTTGCCACTCCAAGCGAACCCCGCGACACCATTACCGCTTCGGCCCCGGAAGGTGCGGCCCTACCGCCGGTCGCGCAAATAGAGCGAGTGAGCAAGCAATTCAGGGGGGTAGCCGCGCTACGTGGCGTCTCCTTCAACTTGGAACATGGGGAGATTTTCGGTCTGCTTGGCCCTAACGGCGCGGGAAAGTCTACCCTGCTCAAGTTGCTGCTCGGTTTCCTGCATGGCGACGGCGGCTCAATAAAGCTCTTCGGCTCCACCAACCTGACCAGGACGCACGCCCGCGTTGGCTACCTGCCGGAACAACCTCGCTACCACGGCAACTTCTCGGGCCGCGAGTACATGGAGTTTCAGGCTCGACTGACCGGTCTGAAGGGCCGTGACGCTAAGGCCATCACCGCCCACGCCCTCAAGCGGGTGGGGCTGGAGGAGGCTGCCAACCGGCGCATACGCACCTACTCGAAAGGCATGCGGCAGAGGCTGGGGCTGGCGGTGGCTGTGTACGCCTCCGGCAGCACCCCGCCGGAGCTGCTGGTGCTGGACGAACCGGCCTCCGGGCTGGCACCTGAGGGGCAGGTGGCGGTGCGCGAAGTGCTGCTCGATTGCAACCGCCAGGGTTCGACCATCCTCCTCTGCTCCCACCAGTTGACGGAAGTGGAGCGCATCTGCTCGAGGGTTGGCATCCTGCGGGGAGGCAAGCTGGTGGCCCTTACCCGGCTGGACGACCAGTCGCGCGTCGTGATTGTGGCCTCGCCCCGGCCCCGTGGCTTCGAGCTGGCTTCCTACCTTATAGAGTACCTGCGGAACCTCCACCCCGCCGTTATAATCAAAGGCGGCTTGCTTGAGACCGAGCCGCTGGTCGTGAGCCTGCCCACCGGCAACGACGTGCCCCACGCCGCCTCCATGAAAGCCGCCGCCATCAGGGCCATCGTGGACGCCCGCTGGGACGTCCTGTCGCTGCACGTCGAGAACCGCGACCTTGAGAGCATCTACATGCGGGCCGTTCGCCCCTCGCGCAAGGAGGCCGCTGAGACCCAGGCTGACGGCAAAGCCCCTGAGGTGGTCGAGGTGGCAGCGGGGCAAAGTACATCTACTGTGGAAGCCGCCTCACCGGACCCAGCCGCCCCGGACGTCGCCCAGGCAGGCCCCGGCGATGCAGATGATTCGGCCATAATGCCTGATGCTGCCCTACAATCTGAGCCGGTGGAAGTGGAAGTAGTGCCCGCAAGCCAACCTCTGCTGGTACGTCCTGTTTCGCCCAACGGTTCGGCTGCTCCTCTGGAAGCCGGAGAAGCCCCGGAAGCCCCGCCCACAGGCACGGCTGTCGAGACGCTCCCCGTCGCCAGGAGTGGCCCTTCCACCGCTCCCCTGCCCCCGCTGCCCGACGCCGTAGAGGAGCATCTCGACCCCCCATCGCAAGGCCAGTGGCTGCGCGACCTGCGAAGAGAGGGAAGTTAGACCTTGGAAGCCACAGCCCCGCAAATTTTGAGCGCACCACAGGCCGAGGAAGCGCCCCATGCTAAGCCCCGGCAGAACCCGCCCGTGTTCTGGAAGCTGGTGCGATTCACCCTGAGCGACTACTTCCGCACCCCCTGGGTCTTCCTGAACCTCGCTATCCTGGTGGGGGTGCATACCCTCTTCTTCCAGTACAAGTCGGGCCAGGGCCACTTCTTCGGCATAGAGTACGCAGCCACCATGCTGCAAGCCGCGCTCACCTGCGCCGTGATGTTCGCCCGCAGCAACCGGGCCGAGTCGTATGCCATACTTGCACGGCAGGTGTCGCGCGCCTCCTACGTCGGGGCCGTGATGCTGGCGGCCTGGCTGGTGGCGGCGCTGGCCTACGCCTTATCGGCCCTGTTCGACCTGCTCTACTTTAGCGAGTGGGCTACCGGCCAGCCGCTCTTCGACTGGCAGACGCCGGTGAATTATGCACTGGGCAGCGCGCCCGTGCTGGTGGGGGCCGCGTTCGCTGTCGGCCTGGTGAGCCTGCTCAGCACGTTCGTCTCGACGTCGGCCGTGCGCCTGGGGACTTTGAGCCTCCTGGCTGTGCTCGTCATGTCGTTCGACGCCCGCAACTTCCCGTTCGAGGGCGTGCGCCCGATGTTGCAGAACATACCTCCCGTGCTGGCACCTCTGGCCGGTGCCCTCAAGTTCGCTACCGAGCAGGACAACATCGCAACTGTGTCGCTCGCCATGCTAGGCGGCTACACTCTGCTGATGCTGATAGTTGCGCTCGCGTTGGCGGGCAGCCGTGAGCTTGTTCTCGATTGAGCACTTAGTTGGGGAAACAGGCAGAGGCTGTAGGGGCGGGCCCCCGTGCCTGCCCTTGTTGGTAGGCGAATAATGTTGCAATTATCCGGCGAGGGCAGGCACGGGGGCCTGCCCCTACAGCGAATATCCCAATTTCTAGTGTAAGAAGTGGGTCTTCCGAAACCATTACCTGAGTTACTTACGCTATCTACTTACCATAATGTAACTCCCCAGCAGCAACAGCGCCGCACCGAGGAGGCGGGGGCCGTCGATGGGGCGTACCGGCAGGTCAAACCACCCGAATTGGTCTATCAGCATTCCCACGACGAGTTGCCCCACGATGATGAGCGTCACCGACACGCCCGCGCCCAGCTCGGGCAGGGTGCGCGTGAGGGTCAGGTAGAGGACCACTCCAAATACACCGGAAGCCAGCATATACCAGGGCAGGCCTCGCCATTCCCCAATCTTTTCGCCATGTCGTGCGAGGAGCAGCACCCCGGCCAGAATTGCGCCGCCGACGTGCACGATGAAACTGCTGGCAGCGCCACCTACCCGCTGGCTCATCGCCCCGACGATGGGCGCTTGAAAGCCCACGCTGAAACCACCTATCAGGCCGATTAGCACCGTCAATACCTTGTCGAGCATATATTACGTTTCTCCGTGAGGTAAACTGGTTGTGCCTGTGCTTAGTCCATCTGGCCGAGGCAGCACGGGTGACTACGGCATAGAATAAGATAGCACACAGGCGGCAACGCAGCGGCGGTATGCTAGCTACCACTCCCTTTGTCCTTACAACTATATAGAAAGGACCGCAATGTCCGGTAAACTCACCCCCAAGATAATCCTCGAAGGCACCCGGCTGACATTGAAGACCGAGATCGCCTTCGCCCTCAACGAGCACCCTCGCATAGTAGGGCCGCGCAAGTACCGCTACCACTCGCCCCTCATCTCCGGTGAATGGTGCGCCTTCACCAACTTTCCCTGGGGCCGGGGCCTTATCAACTTCGAGCCGCAGGAAGAAGGGCTGGCGATGGAGACCTACGCCACATGGCTGCGCCTGTTCGAGTTGCAGCGCTACTACTCATGGATCGTGGACCGCTTCCACATATCGACCCGCGCTTACCAGCTACAGACCTACGGGAAGGACTACGACTTCCGCTGGCTGGAGGAGCGCCTGCGCCCCCTCGGCTTCCACATGGTGCTCTGCACGCGCACGGCCGAATCGTTCCACCAAGCCAGGGAGGAGCGCTTCAAAGTCTCCGGTAACCCCTCGCAGTACGACGACCTGGACGTGTTTATCGCCGAGCAGGAGCTAATGCGCCGCCTCGCGAAGGAGTCGCTGCTGCCCGTGCTGGAGCTAGACATCTCTGACAGCGACGTGCCCCGCGCCGCCGACCGCGTAGCCGACTGGCTGGAATCGACCGGCGGCCTCTACTCGAAGGAAACTCTGGCAGCGCCGCAGTTGGAGACGACACGATGAACGCTAATCCGCCCGCGCAGTGGACTCAGTATGCCAACATCAATGAGCTACTCGCTGACTTGCGGCAACAGATACAGCACATATTAGGTGGGAAGCTAGTCGGTCTCTACCTTTACGGTTCGCTGGTGACAGGAGATTTTGACATGGGTGCCAGCGACATCGACCTGTTGGCCGTTACTGCCTCGGACATTGATGCTGGTGAGTTTGAGCGGCTAGACAAGATGCACCTGGACTTCATCAGCCGCAACAAGCTATGGAAGGACCGCCTGGAAATAGCGTACCTGTCCGTCGATGCGCTGAAGACCTATAGATGGCGCGCCGACAACATAGCTATCATCAGCCCCGGTGAGCCGTTCCACGTAAAGGAAGCGGGCAAAGACTGGTTGCTGAACTGGTACATCGTGCGCGAAAAGGGCGTCGCACTGGCTGGCCCTCCTCCGAGTACGATAATCGAGCCAGTCACGAAAGAAGAATTAATCGAGGTCTTAAGGAGCCAGGTAAAGGAATGGCGGGAGTGGGTGGAGCACGGGCACACCCGGCCCTGGCAAGCCTATGCCATCCTCACGATGTGCCGGGCGCTCTACACGTACAGGAGCGGCGAGCACGTCTCGAAGAAGCAGGCCGCTTTGTGGGCGCAAAGGGAGTTGCCGGAATGGTCTTCCTTGATTAACGATGCTCTCACGTGGCGTGAAGCCTGGCGAGACGCGGATGTAGACCATGAAGCGACCTGGCCGCAAACGTTGAAGTTCGTCCACTCTGTGATAGACCAGATTGTTCCTTCTCCCATCCTTGGCCGCAAGAACGTATCTGACAAATAGCGGTGCCGAATACGGAGTACCAAGCCCCGCCCTTGTCATTCTGAACGCAGTGAAGAATCAGGTGGCTAATGATGCTGTTGAACTACGATGACCAACTCCCCTTTTGTCATTCTGAGCGCAGCGAAGAATCTCGTCCTACATCCGGATGTTTCCTCTTTCTTACGGCACTGTGAGGCTGTAAGAAAGGTGCTGCCTTGGTCGTGAGGGACGAGATTCTTCGCTGCGCTCAGAATGACAAAGAAGGGGCTTGGGTGCTCATCTCTCCTACATGTATTTTGAGGCGGCTTCTAGCACTCTTGCCGAGAGAGTGCTAAAAAAGTGCCCAAAACCTCTTGACAACGACAAAAAAAGTTGCTATTAAATACTTAGCACTCTCCACTAACGAGTGCTAACCACAGACCAATATCGTGCAAGCTTTCTGATTTAGAACATGGTTTTAGGAGGTGACACACAATGTTGGCGAGGAATTCTCTCAGGAACTTCCCCCAAACTTCTCTCTGGCGTGACGTGGCGCGCTTGCAGGAGGAGATGAACAGCCTGCTCTCCCGCGGCTTCTCCCCTGCCGCCGGCTTCCCGGCCGTGAACCTGTGGACCGGCGAAGAAAGCGCGATTGTCACCGCCGAACTGCCCGGCATCGTGCTCGATGACCTGGACATCACCGTGGTGGGCGATACCCTCACCATCAAGGGCAGCCGCACCCGGGACGAGATAGGCGAAGGCGCTACTTACCACCGCCGCGAGCGTGGCTTTGGCCGCTTCATGCGCGTGGTGCAGCTTCCCTTCCGCGTCGAGTCCGAGCAGGTCGAGGCTACCTTTAGCAATGGCGTATTGAGCATCAACCTTCCCAGGGCAATTGCTGATAGGCCCAGGAAGATTCAGATCAAGAACTCGTAAAGGAGGTGTTCGTCATGGCAAGTGCCGTAGCTAGCAGGGAACAGGAAGCGGTTGCCGAGAACAACACCGCTCAGACCGTAGAGAACAACAACACTAACACCAATCTCCAGACTCAGCAGCACAACGAGCAACTGGAGCAGACCGGCAAGCAGGAACTTCAGAGCACCGACGGCGTGGAGCGCACCCGGTCGGGCCGCATCTACACCCCCGCCGTCGATATCTACGAGACGAACGAGGCTATAGTGCTGGTGGCCGACATGCCGGGCGTGGACGAAAGCTCGGTGGACGTGACGCTTGAGAAGAGCGTGCTGACCATCCACGGCCGAGTGCAACCCTGGCAGTTCGAGGGCCACAGCCTGCGCTACGCCGAATACGGCATAGGCGACTACCAGCGGTCGTTCACCATCTCCAACCAGATCGACTGGGAGCACATAGAGGGTTCGGTAAGCAATGGCGTGCTGCGCCTCACCCTCCCCAAGACCGGCCCCGCGCAGGCGAAGAAGATCGCTATCAAAGGGGCGTAGAGGACGATAGACGACGGACGATAGACGATGGACTGAGGACTGGGAACTGACCACTCAGTCCTCAGTCCTCAGTCCTCATCACTCAAAAAACTGATGACTTGATAAGGAGGTGTATGAGCTATGGCTTTCACCGACATCATCAAGCGCAACGGCAGTAACGGAAACGGTAATGGCAATGGCAGCGGCCACGGCAACGAGAACACCGGGCTTGCCGTCAAGCGCGAGAACGAACTTGACTACAGGACGCCCAACCTGCCGTCCTTCTTCGAGGACCCGAACGACTGGATGCGCAGGTGGGACAGGATGTTCGATAGCTTCTTCAACCGCGCCCTGGGCAATTGGGGCGGGCAGACCAATTGGGGTAACATGGGTTTCAACAGCCTGAGCACCTTCACCCCCGCCATCAATCTCTCGGAGAGCGACCGCGAGTACAAGGTGACTGCCGAACTGCCCGGCATGGACGAGCAGGACATCGAGTTGTCGCTGCACAGGGACCACCTGACCATCAAGGGCGAGAAGAAGCAGGAGCACGAGGAGAAGGGCAACGGCTACCACAGGGTAGAGCGCTCCTACGGCACCTTCCAGCGCACGATCCCTCTGCCGCAGGAGGTCGATGCCGAGAAGGTAGCGGCCAACTTCCACAAGGGCGTGCTCACCATCACCCTGCCCAAGCTGCCCGAAGTGCAGTCCGGTGCCAAACGCATCGCCATCAAGGGCGAGAGCAAGTAAAGACGAAAACGCCAAGACGCCAAGTACCACGCCAAGGTTAAGGGTTGTGGCTCAAGCAAGAGGACCAGAGTACGACATCATGTGCTCTGGTCCTTTTGTACTCTCTAAACCTCTATACTCTTGGCGTGGTACTTGGCGTCTTGGCGTCTTGGCGTTTTCGTCTTATTTACCTGCTGGCGTGAGTTCGCTGCTGAGGGCGTAGTCTATCGCCTGGTCCAGCGTCATGGTGCGGCCCCGGTCCCAGTGCTCCGAGAAGGCTTGGGCGGGCAACTTGGACCGGGTGAGTCTCAGGTTGTGCTCGTATTCCATCTGGTCGGCGGGGTCGAGCGTGGTGCCCATAGCGTTTAGCGCCGCCTCGGATGCGCCGAAAAGCCGGGCCGCGCGCTCTGCCTGTCCGGTGCCTACCGCCACCGCTGCCAGTCCCGTGACGCATTCCACTATGCTCAGCTTGTCGCCCAACTCTCTGAACAGGAGGAGGCCCTTCCTGAAGACCTCGGCGGCCTGGGCGTAATCGCCCCTGCGATAGTAGACGTGCCCCAGGTTGTGGTACGAACTGGCGATACCGTCCTTCACGCCTATATGCCGGTACAGGTCAAGCGACTCGCTGTAGCGGGTATACGCCTCATCGTAGTCCTGGCGGCAGCGGGCAACCTCACCCAGGTGCAATAGCGAGCTTGCTATCCGCCCGGTGTCGCCCAGCGACCGGCGCATCACCAGGCTTTGCTCGTGAAGGCTGCGGGCTTCTTCGTATCTGCCCTCGTTCAGGGCCACGTTGCCGAGGCGGAACAGCGCGTTAGAAACGCCCCAGGTGTTGCCAACTTCCTTCGCTATCTCCAGGCTCTCATTGAAGTGCCCTGCGGCCTGTGCGTAATCAGCCTTGTGGTGAGCCACGATGCCCAGGCCCTCCAGGGCGTAGGCGGTACCCTGTTTGTAGCCAAGCTCTCGTGCCAGCGCCAGGCTCTCTTCGTAGTAGCTTGCCATAGCGGCGAAATCGCCCTGCCCGTACGCCAAGAAGCCCGCCACGTTTAGCGCGTTCACCCGGTTCACCGTCGGCCCGGCTTGCGGCATCGAGAGCGCCTTCTGAAGCCACTCGCGGCCCTCGCCGTAGTAACCCCGCCTGAACCAGAATTGCCACAGGGTAGCGCCCAACCGCGCCGCGAAGTCTGCTTCCCCGCCCTCTATGGCCCAGCGCAACACAGCCCGGATGTTATCGTGGTCGCTCTCCAGGCTGTCCAGCCACAACGTCTGCTCGGCTCCTATAAGCTGCGGTTCGGCGGCTTCTGCAAGGGCCAGGTAGAATTCGGCGTGCATGCGCTGGGTCACTTCGCGCCCGCCAAGCGCCTCCAACTGCTCGACCGAGTACTCCCTGATCGTCTCCAGCATCGTGAACCGGGTGTCGCCGTTTAGCCCCTCGTACTGGCGCACCAGGCTCTTGTCCAGCAGGGAAGCCAGGCCGTCGAGCACCTCCATTGGCAGGTCGCCCTCGGCGTTGCATACCGCCTCCACCGCCGACAGCCCGCACCCTCCCACGAACACACCCATGCGCGCCAGCAGTGTCTGCTCCCCGCCGTCCAGGAGGTTATAGCTCCAGTCAATCGCGCCCCTGAGGGTCTGCTGGCGGGCGGGCAGGTCCCTCGCGCCGCCGGTGAGCAGCTTGAGGCGGCTATCGAGGCGGGTGGCAATCTGCTGGGGTGGGAACAGCCTGGTGCGGGCGGCTGCAAGCTCTATAGCCAGGGGCAGACCGTCCAGTCTCTCGCAAATCAGGGCCACAGCCTCGGCGTTCTCCGCGTTCAGCTCGAAGTCGGGGTGCACCGCGCGGGCCCGCTCCTCAAACAGAGCTATGGCCGGGTAGTGTGACAACTGCTTAAGAGAAGGCAGGTGCTCGGGGTCGGGGAGGGCAAGGGGCGGCACCTGGAATTGCTGCTCGCCGCGCACGTTGAGCGCCTCGCGGCTCGTCACCAGCACTTTCAGGCGAGGGCACCGCGCCAGCAACTCGGTCACGCGGGGAGCGGCCCGGAGCACCTGCTCGAAGTTGTCCAGGACGAGAAGCACCCGGCGCGTGCCGATGTACCGCGCCAGTTGCGGCAGCGCCGTGCCTTCGCCCGCGTCCTTCAGGCCCATCGCATGCGCTACGGCTGGTAGCACGAGGGCAGGTTCGCTCACCGCTGAGAGGGGAACGAAGCAGACCGCCTCGAAGTGCGACTTCACACTGGACGCCACTTCAATCCCCAGCCGGGTTTTGCCCGTGCCCGGTGCCCCCGTAAGGGTGAGGAGCCGCACTTCCTCGCGGAGCAGGCGGCTGCTTATCTCGGCTGCTTCCGCGTCCCGCCCGATGAGTTGCGTCAGTTGCGAGGGCAGGTTGTCGCCGGGCAGGTTACCTTCTACGGTTTGCGCGGCATGCCCGTTGTGGCTTTCCTGCGTAATCTCTGCTGCGTGTGCTACCTGGGTACCGCCAATCTGGTCGGCATAGACAGGCTCGGCTTCGGACTGCTCGACATCCCCACGGCTGCGGGCGAAGCGCACGAACTCGGTCATGTCGCTCGCCGGTATGCCGAACACTTCGGCCAGCAGCTCGGCCACCTGCCGCGAAGGGCGGCGCGCCCCCACCTCTATCTTCTGGATGGCCCCTATCGAGCAGCCGATTCGCGCGGCGAGCATCTCCTGGGTGAGGTCGCGCGCCTTGCGCTGCTCCCTCATCCACTGCCCGAAGGTAATAGCGCCTGACATGACGACGCCGCTCCTTACGTGCCGCTCGCGCTATGGCGAAGGCACACTGTCGCCCACGTTTGCTAACGAGCTGTACGCCATGCAGTGTACCATTTTAGGCCCTTTTGCGCTTGTGACTCGCGACTTTGCGTAGGTGGCTAAACCGTTTAGCATGGCGGCTCAAAGCACTATTGTTTGGGGCTGTTGCCCCACTTTGCTTCCTGGCCCACTTCTTGCATTAACGTGGGCGAAACTTATCTGTATGTGTGAGGGATGCGTCAAGCAATTGATGCATATCCCCTGGAAAGGGCGCTTGTGGCTACGGACATTGACAGCCGGCCCGAACCGGCGGCTCTTTCGACCAACGTGGAGTTGGTCGATGCCATTTATGCTGAAGTAAACAGGCGGCTGTTGGAGCGACATCACGTCCCGGCGGCCACCTACCGGCTACAGTTCAACAAATTCTTTACGTTCCAACAGGGCCGCGAGCTTGTCTCATACCTGGACCGCCTGAGCGTCAGCGACATATACTCTTCGCCATACTTCAGGGCGCGCGCCGAGAGCCTGCACGGCTACGACATAGCCAACCACAACGAGCTAAACCCCTCCATCGGCACCGAAGAGGACTTCGAGGCGATGCTGGGGGAGTTGCACCGCCGCGACATGTGCCACATCCTCGACACCGTGCCCAACCACATGGGCATCGGGGAGGAGGGCAACGCCTGGTGGATGGACGTGCTGGAGAACGGCCGCTCCTCGCTGTTCGCCCCTTACTTCGACATCGACTGGGACCCCATCAACACCAAGCTTACAAACAAGGTGCTGCTGCCAATCCTGGGCGAGCAATACGGCAAGGTGCTGGAGAACAAGGAGCTTCAGGTAAGCTTCGCGCCGGAGGAAGGCAGGTTCTACCTTCGTTATTGGGAGAAGACCTTCCCGATAGGCCCCCGCACTTACCAGGCCATCCTCGATTACAACAAGGCGCAGCTATTGGAGGAGCTTGGCGAGGAGAGTGACGCCGCCCTGGAGTACCAGAGCATCCTCACGGCACTCGACCACCTGCCCCCGCATAGTGAAACCGAGCGTGAGAGAATCCTGGAGCGCAACCGCGAGAAGGAAGTCATCAAGCGCCGCCTTGCCGCCCTGTGCGCCTCGGAGCCACGCGTGCGGGACTTCATAGAGCGCAGCGTAGAGACCTTCAACGGCGTGCGGGGTGAGCCGCACAGCTTCGATATGCTGGATGCATTGCTAGAACGGCAGCCTTACCGCCTTAGCTTCTGGCGCGTGGCGACCGAGGAGATCAACTACCGGCGCTTCTTCGACGTGAACGAACTGGCCGCCGTGCGCATCCACGAGCCTGCCGTCTTCCAGGAGGCGCACCGCATGATCATGCGCTTCCTGCGCGAAGAGAAGCTCAACGGCCTGCGCATAGACCACGTGGACGGCCTCTACGACCCCTCCCGGTACTTTCAGGACTTGCAGCACGGCTACTTCCTGGAGGTCTGCCGCCTCGTCATGGACGAGATGGGTCAGCAGCTTGAGAGGGCCGACCGCGCCGAGCTTGAGGCGTTGCTCCTCGGCCGCTTCGATGCAGAGCGCCTGGCCGACCCACAGGGCATATTGAACAGGCCGCTCTACGTGGTGGTCGAGAAGATACTGGCCCGCGGCGAGACCCTGCCCGGCGATTGGGTGGTGTACGGTACCACCGGCTACGAGTTCACCAACGACGTGAACGGTCTCTTCGTGGACAGCGCCAACGCTAAGGCCTTCGACGAGATTTACAACTCCGTCATGGGCGAGAAGGTGAAGTTCGCGGACCTGGTGTATGCGAGCAAGCAGCGGATTATGCGGCTCTCCCTCTCCAGCGAGATAAACGTGCTCACCAACATGCTCAACCGCATATCGGAGCGCGACCGCCGCTACCGCGACTTCACCCTCAACGGCATCCGCAATGCCATACGCGAAGTGATCGCCAACTTCCCGGTGTACCGCACCTATATTACGCCAGAGACCACCGAGGTAGAGAAGCGCGACCAGGCGCACATTGAGCGGGCGGTGGCCCTCGCCAAGAAGCGCAACCCAGCCGTAGACCCCAGTGCGTTCGACTTCCTGGGCGACATCCTGATGCTCAAGGGCTTCGATGACCTGCCGCCTGAGGAATGCGCCGACCGCACGAACTTCGTAATGAAGTTCCAGCAGGTGACCGGCCCGGTGATCGCCAAGGGCCTGGAAGACACGGCCTTCTACGTTTACAACCGACTCATCTCGCTCAACGAGGTGGGCGGCGAGCCTGGCTACTTCGGCATCAGCCCGGCGGCCTTCCACAGGGGGCAGGCGGAGCGGCAGCGGCACTGGCCTTTCTCCCTGCTCGCCACCAGCACCCACGACACCAAGCGCAGCGAAGACGTGCGGATGCGCATCAACGTGCTTTCGGAGATGCCGAAGGAGTGGCGGACCGCCTTCCGCCGCTGGACCAGGACCAACCGTAAGTACAAGAAGAACGTCGAGGGCCAGCTTGCCCCCGACCCCAACGAGGAGTACTTCCTTTACCAGACGCTTGTCGGTGTGTGGCCCCTCGAAGAGAGCCTAAGCAAGGAAGCGCACGCCGAAGTAATAGCGCGCGTGCAGGCTTACATGCGCAAGGCGATGAACGAGGCCAAGGTGAACACCAGTTGGGTGAACCCCAACGAAACCTACCAGCAGGCAGTGGCCGACTTCATAGCCACCATCCTACGCAGGGACGAGGACAACCGCTTCCTATCCGACTTCCTGCCGTTCCAGCGGCGCGTGGCCCACTACGGCCTGTTCAACTCGCTGTCGCAAGTGCTCATCAAGCTGACCAGCCCCGGTGTGCCCGACATCTACCAGGGCAACGAGATATGGGACTTCAGCCTGGTGGACCCCGACAACCGCCGCCCCGTCGACTACGACCTGCGCCGCCGTCTGCTCGCCCAGGTGACGCAGGTGCAGGACGCTGATGCCGCAGCCTCCCTGATCGAAGCTAAGGAAGATGGGCGCATCAAGCTGCTCGTCACCAGCCGCGCCTTAAATTTCAGGCGGGACAATCTGAGCCTATTTCAGCAAGGCTCCTACGCGCCCATTACGGTGGATGGCAAGCACGCGGGGAATATTATCTCCTTCGCTCGCAGCTATGAGGGTAGCATGGCCGTGGCCGTGGCACCTTGCTTGATGGCACAGCTTGGTAAGGCGGGCGAGATCCTGGCCCCGGTGGGGCAGGTGTGGTCCGGTTCGTGGCTGCCGCTGTCCGGCGCGTCGGAGGGCGATTCGTTCCGGAATGTGTTTACCGGGGAGGTCCTTACGGCTTCGTCTCGAAATGGTAGTGTGGGGCTGCCGCTGGAGGAAGTGCTGGCGGTGTTCCCGGTGGCTTTGTTAGAGAGGGCTTGACCCATCAAGGGTATCAAGGCTTCGTAGCGGCGGCTATTGTGCCTGCTCCTACGGAGTGAGAGATGATTCGGTTTGTGCGAGGGGGATTTAACTAATTGGTCCTAACAAGGAGTATCGAGCACGTGAACGTATGGCCGGGTAAGCCGTACCCGTTGGGCGCTACCTGGGACGGCAAGGGAGTAAACTTCGCCATATTCAGCGAGAATGCCACGGGCGTGGAACTTTGCCTGTTCGACTCGGCAGACGACGAGGTCGAGCGCATGCGCATCCGCATGACCGAGCAGACCGACTATGTGTGGCACGTCTACATCCCCAACCTTGGGCCGGGGCAAATATATGGCTACCGGGTGTATGGTCCTTACGACCCCGCTATGGGCCAGCGCTTCAACCCGTCGAAGCTGCTGCTCGACCCTTATGCGAAAGCGATCACCGGCCGCATCAACTGGAGCGATGCCATCTTCAGCTACCCGATTAGCATTGAAGACCCCGACCGCGACCTGGTCATGGATACCCAGGACAGCGCGCCGGGCATGAACCGCTCGGTGGTGATCGACCCGGCTTTCGACTGGGACGACGACAGGTCGCCCAACATCCCGCTGCACGAGTCGATTATCTACGAGGTGCACGTCAAGGGTTTTACCGCCCAGCACCCCGACATTGAGCCGAGGCTGCGGGGCACCTACGCCGGGCTTGCCACGCCCCAGGCTATCGACTACCTCAAGACGCTGGGCGTTACTGCTGTGGAGCTATTGCCTGTGCACCACTTCGTCAACGACAAGACGCTGGTGGACAAGGGCCTGAGCAACTACTGGGGCTACAACAGCATCGGCTTTTTCGCGCCCTATTCCGAGTACTCAAGCTCCGGCATATTGGGAGAGCAGGTGCGCGAGTTCAAGGCGATGGTCAAGACCCTGCACGCGGCGGGGATAGAGGTCATTCTGGACGTGGTGTACAACCACACCGCCGAGGGCAACCACTTCGGCCCGCATCTCAGCTTCAAGGGCATCGACAACGCATCTTTTTACCGTCTGGTGCACGACGATCCGCGCTACTACATGGACTACACCGGCACCGGCAACACGCTCAACATGCTTCACCCACGCACGCTGCAAATGGTCATGGACAGCCTGCGCTACTGGGTGATGGACATGCACGTCGATGGCTTCCGCTTCGACCTTGCCTCCACCCTGGCTCGCGGCCTGCACGAAGTGGGCAAGCTGTCGAGCTTCCTTGACATAATTCACCAGGACCCCGTGATCTCGCAGGTGAAGCTGATTGCCGAGCCGTGGGACATCGGGGAGGGCGGCTACCAGGTGGGTAACTTCCCGGTGAACTGGTCCGAGTGGAACGGCAAGTACCGCGATACGGTGCGCAGCTTCTGGCGGGGTGACGAAGCGCAGGTGGCCGAGCTTGCCTACCGCCTCAGCGGCTCCAGCGACCTCTACCAGCACAACGGCCGCGCGCCATACGCCAGCATCAACTTCATCACCGCGCACGATGGCTTCACTCTCAACGACCTCGTGAGCTACAACGAGAAGCACAACGAGGCGAACGGCGAGAACAACATGGACGGTGAGAGCCACAACCGTAGCTGGAACTTCGGCGCGGAAGGCCCCACTGACGACCCGGAAATCGAGGCCGCACGCGAGCGCCAGAAGCGTAATTTCCTGGCGACCCTGCTGCTCAGCCAGGGAGTGCCGATGATGTGCGGGGGTGACGAGTTCGGTAGGACGCAGCACGGCAACAATAACGCCTATTGCCAGGACAATGAGATTAGCTGGTTCAACTGGGACTGGGACGACAAGAACCACGACCTGTTCGAGTTCACCCGCAAGCTAATCCGGCTGCGCAAGGACTTCCCGGTGCTGCACCGGCGCAAGTTCTTCCAGGGCCGCCGCATACGCGGCACCGACATCCGCGACATTCGCTGGGTGCGCCCCGACGGCATGGATATGACCGAGGAGGAGTGGAACAACTCGCTGGTACGCGTGTTGGGCATGCTGCTCAACGGTAGCGTGATGGACGAGTACAACGAACGGGGCGTGCGCATCAGAGACGACGTGGTGCTCCTCATGATCAACGGCTACTGGGAGGATGTGGACTTCTGCGTGCCCGGCAAGCCCGGCGAGCCCGATTGGGAGGTGCTGGTAGACACCGACGACCCGGAGGGCCGACAGTCCCGCATGTACCGCTGCGGTGAGGTCTACCGCCTGACCGGCCGCTCCCTCGCCCTGCTTCGCCAGCCGCTTGAGGAAGTAGTCAAGATAACCGGGTAGACGATGGACGATGGACGATGGACGATGGACGACGGACAAGTGGTTAGTGGTTAGTGGTTAGTGGTTAGTGGTTAGTGGTTAGTGGTTAGTGGTTAGTGGTTAGTACCTAACAATCCTAGCCTGGGCGCGCACTTTGCGTTCTTAGCGTCTTGGCGGTTCCGTCTCCTACTATCGTCTATCGTCCATCGTCCATCGTCCTGTTAGAGAGGAATTGGCATGAATTGGCAATTGCCCGTTGGGGCGCAACTGCGGGAGAATGGCGTGCGCTTTCGGGTGTGGGCTGAAGATGTAGCGCGCGTGGAAGTGGCTATACTGGGTGCGGAGGGTAAGGAAGAGAGCGCGCTCGAACTTACACGCGACCGGGAGGGCTACTTCGAGGGCTTTGTGGAAGGTGCTGGGGTGGGCACCCGGTACATGTACCGCCTGAACGGTGATACACTACGGCCCGACCCGGCCAGCCGCTACCAGCCGGAAGGGGTGCACGGCCCTAGCGAGGTTGTGGACCCCGCCTTCCAATGGAGTAGCGGTGCGTGGCGTGGCATCCCATTAGAAGAGATGGTTATTTACGAGGTGCATGTCGGCACGGCTACACCGGAGGGCACGTTCGAGGCGTTCATTGAGAAGCTGCCGTATCTCAAGTCGTTGGGCGCCAACACGATTGAGATAATGCCTGTGGCAGACTTTCCGGGCGAGCGCAACTGGGGCTATGATGGCGTGGACCTGTTCGCACCGGCCAACGCATATGGCGGCCCGGTGGGGCTAAAGAGGCTGGTAGATGCCGCTCACTCGCAGGGTATCGCGGTGCTACAGGACGTTGTCTACAACCATCTCGGTCCCGATGGAAACTACCTGCGCGACTTCAGCCGCTCCTACTTCACAGAGGCCCACAAGACGCCCTGGGGTGACGCCCTCAACTACGCCAACTCTCACGTGCGCGAGTTCTTCCTGTCGAACGCCGTCTACTGGGCGCAAGAGTACCACATGGACGGGCTGCGCCTCGATGCCACCCATGCCATCCTTGACGATAGCGACCCCCATATCCTCAAAGAGATTCCCGCCAGGATAAAAGAAACGCTACCATCGAGCCGCCACTTCGTCGTGACAGCCGAGGACGAACGCAACGATGTTTGGCTTATCACCCCCTCGGAGAAGGGGGGCGCGGGTATTGATGCTGTGTGGGCCGATGACTTCCATCACCAGGTGCGTTCCACGGTGGCGGGCGACAACGAAGGCTACTATATAGACTTTACAGGCAGTGCCGCCGACCTGGCCGAGACGCTCAATCAGGGCTGGTTCTACACGGGGCAGAAGTCGCAGTTCTCGGGACATAAGCGTGGCACCGATGCAAGCCATGTAGACCCGCCGCACTTCGTCTACTGCATCCAGAACCACGACCAAATCGGCAACCGTCCCCTGGGTGACCGTTTGACCGGCAGCACCGACCTGTCCTCATACCGTGTGGCGTCCGCCCTGTTACTGTTAGCGCCCTATACCCCGTTACTATTCCAGGGTCAGGAGTGGGCGGCCAGCACTCCGTTCCTCTACTTCACGCACCACAATCCCGAACTAGGGAAGCTGGTGACGGAGGGTAGGCGCTCGGAGTTCGCTTCGTTCAAGGGCTTCCACGGCGGGGAAGTGCCCGACCCGCAGGCGGTCAGCACCTTCATGGCGTCGAAGCTCAACTGGCACGAGGTAGAGGAGGGGGAGCACGGGCAGACGCTTGAGCTTTACCGCGAGCTGCTCCGGCTGCGTGCTACCCTGCCCGCCTTAAAGGAGCGCCGCCGGGCCAACTTTCGCAGCAGCCAGGTGGGCACCAACGCCATCGCCATGCGCTATCTTAGCTCCACCGGAGGCGACGACCTGCTGGTCATCGTCAATCTGCGCGGCGACCTGGACCTGGCCCTTGGGCGCGCGGATATTGTGCAAGCGCCTGAAGGTTGCCGCTGGCAGCCCGTCCTTTCGACGGAGGAGCGTCGCTTCGGTGGGTCTCAGGCGCTGCAAGAACTGGACAGCGGAGGCGTAAGGGCTAGCAGTTCGGTCGCCTTGGCGTTTCGGGCGACACGGTAAACTGTGACGGGACTCGTAGGGGCATGGTGCATAATGCCCCTACGGCAGAATGAGACAGTTCTCTTACTCGCCTGAAGTTGGTGCTTCATGCTGCCCATACGTCTCGAAGTGCACCAGTTCACCGAACGGCTGGCGGCCGCCCGGTCTATTCGCGGGTTCCAGCGCCTGCGGTTCTGTGGGGTAGCCGAACGTCACCAGCATGGTGAGGTAGAGGTCGTCGGGGTAGCCCAGCAACTCCCTTGAGCCTTCGGGGCGGTGCAGGGTCACAATGCACGAGCCGACCCCTAGCTCTACCGCCGCAAGCTGCATGTAGGCGGCCGCCTGCCCAGCGTCGAACATCACCCAGTAGTAGGCTTTCGGGTCCGGCGTCAGGATGGCGACGGCGAGCGCGGCCGATGGCATGTGTTTGGCGTAGTCCCCGAACTGTGATAGAGCGGCCAGCCTCTCAGGGTCGCGTATCGCGATGAACCGCCAAGGTTGGGAGTTCTTTGAGGACTGCGACCTGCGTCCCGCGTAAAGTATCTGGTTGACCACGTCGTCGGGCAAGGGTGTGGGCGCATAATTTCTTACCGCCCGCTTGCGCCGAATCGCTTCTATAACTTCCATTGTGCTATCTCCTTCTTCTATATAGTTTCTATCAACCCATCGCTGATCCAACATGTACCGCTCGTCTAACTTATCGCTCCAATATAGCATCCGAGTCCGCTATCACGCACCCTGCTGCCCTTTGTCATTCTGAACGTAGTGAAGAATCTCGTCCTATACCGGGATGTGTCCTCTTTCTTACGAGACTCTGCTGCTGTATGAAAGATGTAATTTGGGTGGTGAGGGACGAGATTCTTCACTACGTTCAGAATGACAAAGGCCTCCTTGGCTCCACATATCTAACCTGTGACACAGCCGCACCAATCAGGCGCTCGGGTCGTGGGGGTTTGCGACCGCTTTAGGCAGGCTTCTTGCATGGTCCGTACACGCAGCATATTACCTACGCAATATTGCAGGGGAGACGGTTAGCCATGAGCGAAGTTGAGCATGTACTGGACGTGCAGCACAGGTTGGGGGAAGGCCCCAGGTGGAACGAGGGCGAGCAGGCGCTCTACTGGGTGGACGTCGAGAACGATTCCTTTTACAGGTACTATCCCGGCGACGGTACCTATGAGGGTTTCGGCGTGGGTATGCCGGTGGGGGCGTTGGCCTTCCGAGAGGCGGGCGGCCTGGTGCTGGCGGTGCGTGACGG
>DASVRN010000200.1:0-4475 GCA_036388595.1 Chloroflexia bacterium | reverse complement strand
CCAGCAGGTAGCCCCGCGCTCGCAACTCGACCAGCACCTCGCGCACGCCCTCGTAAACCCTCCCCGTCTTGTAACCCTCTTGCTCGTAGTAGTGGTTGTAGCTGAGGGCTATATCGGCAGCCTTCTCGCCCCCGAACTTGGCCGAGCTTTCGGCTAGACGCATCGGCACCAACTGCCGAAAGTCGGCGTCGTCCGTGGGGAAGACGCTGCCCAGGTGCTTCTCGTAGGCGTGGCGGTACGACAGGAACATCGCCCGCGCGGAGTCGACTATCGTGCCGTCCCAGTCGAATAGCACCGCCTTGATGGTGAGGGGGCTCCTGCTGGGTGGTTGCTCGTTTTGTTCGTTGGCGTCTATTCTGTCCATGTTTTGAAAAACTAAGACCCGGCAGGTGATGAGAATTGACAACTCGATGCGGCAATCAATTGTAGGGGCAGGCCCCTGTACCTGCCCTCGGCGGCAGGCGTACAGTGTTACAAATCTCCACTAAGGGCAGGCACAGGGGCCTGCCCCTACAAGAAATCTTTAACGCCTGTTTGTTATCCGGTTATGTTGCCAGTCTTCACAACCCAGCGCGCTATTGGCTACCGTGGGAATGCCTCTTTCAGGCCACCGTCCACCGGGAGCATGCTGCCCGTGGTCTTAGCCGAGCGGTCGGAGGCGTAGAACAGCGCGGCTTCGGCTACGTCGGCGGCGGTGACCTCCACCTGGAGGAGGTTGCGCTTGCGGTAGTGCTCCTCTATCTCCCCCGCGTCGATGCCCTGTGCCTTGGCCCGCTGCTCGCGTACCTCTTGCGACCAGAGGCCGGACCCGGCGAACACGGCATCGGGATTGACCATGTTGGAGCGTATGCCATAGGGAGCCCCCTCCAGCGCCAGCACCCTCGCCAACTGGGCTTCGGCTGCTTTGGAGGCGCTGTATGCCCCAAAGTCCTTGCCGGGCGCGGTGACGTTCTTGGTGGCGACGAACACGAAGCTACCGCCGGTGCCCTGCGCCTTCATCATTCGCAGTGCCTCGCGCGCCACCAGGAAGTGCCCCCTGGCATTCACTGCGAAGCTACGCTCCCAGTCTTCCAGGCTCAACTCGTCAATGGCGCACGCTTTGGCTATCCCAGCGTTAGATACTACGACATCCACCCCGCCGTATTCGAGCATGGTCTGCCTGTAAGCTTCATTCACCGAGATCTCATCGGTTACGTCCATCTGCACGGCGATGGACCTGTTGGCGGAGTTCGCCTTGCTCAACTCGGCTGCCAGCGCGGTGGACTTTTCCAGGTCCAGGTCGGCGCACACCACATGGGCGCCTTCTGATGCGAACCGCCGGGCTATACCCGCGCCGATAGCACCCGCCGCCCCCGTGACCATCACCACGCGGCGGCTGAGTTCCTTCTCCGGTGGGGCCAGGGTCAGCTTGTACAGTTCCAGGGGCCAGTACTCGGCGGCAAACGCGTCCTTGAGGGGCAGCGAGCGGTAGCCCCCCAGCCCTTCGGCAGCTTCGATTATGCTTATGGTGTGCAGGTAGATGTCGCTCGATATGGTGGCGGCGCGGCTGTCTTTGCCCACCGAAAACATGCCCACCCCTGCCACCAACACCACTCTGGGCACGGCGGGCAGCATCCCTTCGCCGGTCTGGTTCGCGTTGTAATATTCCTCGTAGTCGCGCACCCACTCCTGGTATGCTTGCTTCGCCGCGTTTGCCAGCGCTTCAGGGTCTCGCGGGTCGGTGGCTTCTATCCAGAGGGGCGTGCGCTTGGTGTTGAGGATGTGGTCGGGGGTGGCTGCTCCCTGGCTCAGTACATCTCTCATGTGGTCGAGGGGCACTATTTCGCCGGACACGAAGCGCAGCACCTCAGGAGCGTCGTGGTAGCGCATGACTACCCGCTTGTCCCTGCCAAGTAGGCCCCGTAGCATGGGAGCCAGCCTGGATGCTACTTCTCGCCTTGCTTCCTCTGTAAGGCGGGCGCTCCTAGTGTTGGTTGCTGTTGCCGGGCCTCTTTCCCTGGCGTAGCGGGCCGCTCTGTCCACCATCTCTATATGCAAGCGGTAAGCTTCTTTGGGGTCGTCGTCCCAGGTGATGAGGCCGTGGTTGAGCAGGATGACACCTTTTATGGCGGGGTTGTCGCGCACTGCCTCGCCTACCTGTTTGGAGAGAAGGAAGCCGGGCCGCCGGTACGGTACGATAGCTAGCTGGTCGCCAAAGACCTCGGCAAGCACTTCTTCGGCACGGACGTTGTTGGTGACGGCTAAAATAGCATCGGCGTGGCTGTGCACGACGCTGGCGGCGGGCACGAAGGCGTGCAGCAGCGTCTCGATGGAGGGGCGGGGAGAGCCTGGTTCCATCAGCGTCTGGCCGAGGTACTCCACCATCTCTTCGTCGGACATGTCGTCGCGCTCCATAAGGGGTAGCACGTCGTCCATGCGCACGCCTGGGAAGTCGCGGCGCACCACCGCTTTCAGGTCGGAGCCGCTGCCCTTCACCCGGAGCACGTAAGTGTGCCGCCCCCGGAAGTCGGTCTCGTGCGTCTTGAGGGAGGTATTGCCCCCGCCCCACACCACCAACCTGGGGTCGGAACCGACCAACCTCGACTGGTACACCAGCAGGTCCAGCCCGTCCATGCCCTGCGTCTCTGCGTCCGACCACCTGTTTTCGATTATTGCCTCAGCGCCGGTTTGCATAAGTTGCTTTACTCCGATAATCTAAGTATGAGGAAGTAGCACGAACCCGTAGGTGACAGCTTCTCCTGACATTATAGATTACCGGCACATGACACGCACCACACTCGGAGGAAGCATGATAGACAGGGCAATCGAGTTTGCGGCCAGGGCACACCAGGGGCAAGTGCGTAAGGGCACAGACATCCCCTACATCGCTCACCCTTACGCGGTGGGTATGATGCTGGCTACGTCGGGCAGCGACGAGGAAGTGGTCGCCGCCGGAATTCTGCACGACACAGTGGAGGACACCTACGTTACGCTAGAGCAAGTGCGGGAGCAGTTTGGCGAGCGTGTGGCCTCCATTGTCGAGGGCTGTACGGAACCACATAGAGAGCAGGGCTGGGAGGAGCGCAAGGAGCACACCCTGGCCTATCTGCCTACCGCGCCCCACGAGGTCCGGCTGGTGTCGCTGGCCGACAAGCTGCACAACGCCCGCAGCATACTGGCGGACGTGCGCGCGGGCGGCGAAGGGGTGTGGTCGCGGTTCAAGCGGGGCCGGGCGCAGCAGGAGTGGTACTATCGCGGCCTGGTGGAGGCGCTCTGTATGCCGCGCCGCAGGGAAGAGCCGTTGCCGTTCTGCGAAGAGTTCCGGCAGGTGGTGGACGAGTTGTTTGGCGTGGCAAGCGCAGGTTGAGAGTTGGGCGGGTATGTTCGAATTGAAGCTAGAGCCACGGGCAGCATATTGCGGACAGCAAGTACCCTCTTCTTACTTTGCCGTCAACCGGCGCAACTTCGACCTGCCGGCGGCCGCCGGTCAATGTGGGCACCACGGGCGGCACAAGTTATTGAACCCGGCACTGCATAGGAGAGTTAAGGGTGCCTCCCTCGCCTATTCACTGTTCGCCGGTGACGAGGACCTGGATGCGCTGGTCAAGGTTATTCCGCTGCCGGTGCATTTGCCCAAGGCCCTCCGCAAAAGTGCCATGCTGGAAATGCAGTGGCTGCGCGACCACAAGGTGCTCACGGAACTTCGCGGCGGACGACTGACGGACCTTGCCCGTCCCCTCAGTTCCGAAGCGCGGAACGTAGTTAAGGAGAAGTGTCCCCGGCTGGTCGAGTTGATAAGAAGCGTGGAGGAGGCAATCGCGGGCAGCGATCTCTTCATCAGGGCATTGAAAATTGATGATGCGCGGGCTTCGACTACCGGGGTGGGCGAGAACAAGTCCCAGACTAACCTGCATTTCGACGCGGAACTGACCACCCTGGCGGACTATCCCGGTCCCATCTACCAGTATTTCGTCAACGTAGCCCTGCTGCCCAGGCAATTCAGGATCGTGCCTTTACCCATCGCGGATATGGTGCGGCTTCTCATCGACTGCCAGCTAATGCCCGCACACGAGCAGCATGAATGGACGCCCAAGGCCCTTGTGGAGACGTTTACTCAGCACTTCAACGCCCCACTGGAGGAAATCATTATCGAGCCGGGATCGCTGGCGGTCTTCAACGGCCGGGTGTTCGCTCACGACGCGGGCAAGGGGCGGATAAGCGCACTGGTGCGCGGCGAGTTTGTGCCGACGCGGGAACCCGACTTCATCATCGCGCTCGACACGGTTAAGACCGGCTACCACAAGGGCTATTACTTTCCCGAGCAATCGATCTTAGAGGACGCCGGTACCGAAGCGTGGTGGGACTTGCTCAGTGGGGCGACCAAGACGGTCTAGTCGATTAGAAGCTATCTCAAAAACAACATTGTGGAATGTAGGCACCAGAGTCCCTACCCTGTCATTTCGAACGCAGTGAGAAATCTCGTCCCTCAGCACCCA
>DASVRN010000199.1:0-20033 GCA_036388595.1 Chloroflexia bacterium | reverse complement strand
TAACAATCCTAACCTTGGCGTGGTCCTTGGCGTCTCCGCGTCTTGGCGTTTAGCTCACGTAATCTCTACTGCGAAGGGTAGTCGTATATGCCCCAGGTGTTTACGTAGGCGAAGTAGTAGAACTCCTGGTTGAACAGCGTGTAGATCTTCCCGGCGTCGGCGACCATGAGGCCGCTGGCGAAGAAGTTGTAGTCGTTCGGCGTGAGGGTCTTTTCGGGGCCTGTGGCGTAGCCGAGAAGCGGCTTGACTTCAGCGTTGGTGCGCCAGACGTGGCCGAAGCCGAGCACGGGCGTGAAGACGCCGGGCGGGGCAGGCTCAGGGGTAGGCTCCGGCGTCTTGGGTTCGGGGTCGGGGTAGGCCCTTATTGTGGCGTCCTCAAGCATCACGTAGATGAGCTTGCTGGCGGCGGTAGTGCGGGGCGGGTTCTGCTTGAGGCCCACGTACACCATGTGGCCGCGCTCGAAGTGCTGCATCACGACCGTCACGTTCTCGTGGCCCAGGGGCGGCTCGGCGGGACAGTGTAGCTGGTTCTGTATAACCACGTCGCTCTTCCATAGCTGCTCGAACCGGGCACCGATGCTTGCGGGTGGGGTACATGCAAAAGGCTGGTTGGCGGGTTTGCCTGCGTCCTTGTAGCGCCAATCGTAGTAGTGCTGGCCGATATTGCCCATCTGCACCTTATAGCCCTCCGGCGCGTTAGGCACGTAGGTGAGCACCCTGCGTTCGTAAGGCTGGATCAGCACGTCGGTGTCCGGCTTCCCTTCTATCTTGACGCTGGCCCAGAAAGCCTCGGTGATGGGGTAGCCGGTGTTGTAGAACCAGGGGTTGCTCAGCTGCGCCGTGGAGGTCTGCCCGCCCACGAGTACCGGCCCCGTCGAATTGAGGAAGCGCCAGAACACGTCGGGGACGTTGTGCTCGGTGGCCGTCTCGAAGTGGAAGTACTTGACACCGTACTTCTGAAACCTGTCGGTCGTGCCGTTAGCGGCTGCCTTGCCAATCGCCTCGTACACCACTTCCCCCGTCTTGGCGGCCGTGAAGTCGTCCATGTGTGTGGCGAAGCTGGCATAGGTCGGGGCGTCCTTGTCGTCGGTGTCGCTGGCAAGAGGGATGTTGGCCCGCCAGCGGTTGACGTGCCTGCGGTTGCCCATCTGCATGCGGCCCGTGATAAGCTCCACGGTCAGTAGGCCGTTGGTCACGAAGAAGGGGTTGTTGCGGTCCGCGTTGGGGTTGTTGATCTCCATGCGGCTCTTGTCAAAGTACTGCACCATGTGCTGCCCGCCCGGCCCCTCCGCATATTCCTCCATGCGGGCGGGTTCAAACGGCCCCGGCCCCCAGTAGAAACTGCGCTTGACCTGCCCCCCGGCTACCAGCCTGTCGGTGCGCTCCCACGTCGCCCGGAACGCGGTGTCACCAAACTGAAAGTCACTCCCCTGGGCGGCTGCGCCAGGAACGTAGCCACTGGAGTGTACGCCCGCCAGCAGGGACGCGAACAGCACGCCAACTAGCAGTAGTTTTGCACCGTGCCTTGTATCCTTCATAACCATCGTATGCGGCTCCTTGTGTAAGTCAGTGTGTTATCTTTTTGCGGCAGAGTAGTTACTCTTGCAAATATAATGTACCGCTAATGGGGAGCGTGTACATCGCTTGAAACAATTAAGTTGGGGAAGCGGGACAAATTAATAGTAGCTACCGGAGTAGCTATCGGCGCGGCAGGCGATGCCCAGCGAACGAACGAGTATTCAGCAGATTCACCAGCCGCCGTCTGGCGATTGAACACGTATTCAGCAGAGACGCCAGCCGACGCCCCGCGATTGGACGCGTATATAGGCAGATGCAAAGCCGACACCCGGCGATTGAAATCGCGGGCTACATTCTGCAAAGTCCCCCTTCGAGGACTGGCTTTATCCTGTAAAGTCCCATCGGCAGTGAATACTTTGCTGTCGTAGTCCGCCGAAGGGCGGACTTTGTATGTGTAGCCTGCGATTTCAATCGCCGGGCGTCGGCCTTCGTACTTGTCCCTTAACATGTTCATTTGCCGGGCGTCGGCTCTTGCCTCATTTTACATGCGCGTTCAATCACCGGGCGTCGGCCTTCGCGTCATCCTGCATACGCGTTCAACCACCTGGCGACAGTGACGCTACTGATGATACTGGCGATACTGGCTACACTCTCACTCGAATTCATCCCTGGCAAACGCCGCCTATGGCCTGCCTCCGTACCTCCCCTGGTACGTCTGCACCCCCAGCAGGCCCAACAGCACCTCGAACTCGGTGCCCTTGTTCTCAGGGTGGTATTCGAGCCGGTTGCGCTCGAAGTACTGCACAAGGTACGTCTTGCCGTCGGTAGGGCTGCGCTCCTGGAACCCCTCGGAGAGCGGGTAGCCGAACACCGGTATGCCGCCGTTGCTCACCCAGTATTCCGCAAGCTGCGGGTGGAGAGCGTGCTTCGTCTCGTTGAAGTATAACTGGCCGCAGTTCTGGCAGGGCTGCACCGGCTTGAACGGCTGCTCGTTGCCCCTGGAAGTGACCAGTTCCACCCCCAGCCTGCCCAGCAGCACCTCGTACGGCGTGCTCTTGTTCTCAGGGTGCCATTCCAGCCGGGCGCGCTCGGTGTACTGCACCGTATAGGTTTTGCCGTCGCCCAGTTGCTCGGTTAGCTCGTTGGTCACTGGCAGGCCGAACTGCTGAACGCCCCCCTTTTGGAACCAGTAGTTGAGGAAGGCACCCCGCAGGCACTTACCCGTTTCCGGGAAGCAGCGGGTTGCGCCGGGTAGCTGTCCGGCGAGGCGCGGGGCGGGCTTACCGGCGACGGCGGTGGGCGCGGGGCCGGAAGCGGGCGCGGGCGTAGGCGCTGGGCCTGTATAGGTGATGCGGTAAATTATGCCCGTCCTGTCCTGGGTGGCGAGCAGCGCGCCGTCATAGGGGTCCACTACGAGGCCTACCCAGGTATCTCCGGTCGCGTGGAAGGGCTGTGGAGGGCCTGATGGCTTGCCGTCCTTGAACGGCACGAACACGATACCCCGTTGCTCCGGGTACTGGATGCTCCGCTGGGCCACGAACAGGCCGCCCCAGTACTCCTTCGGGAAAGCCGAGTGGGTGTAGAAGGCCATGCCCAGGGGCGCGGCATGGGCGGGGAAAAGCAGCGCGGACGGAACGGTCTTGGAGCAATCGCCGCCGCGGATGCTAGGGTTGTCCACCCGGTCGCCGTAGCAGTACGGATAACCGTAGTCGCCGCCGTCCACGATCTGGTTCAACTCGTCGCCCGGCTGGTTGCGTCCCAGGTCGTCCACACCGTTGTCCACGCCCCACATCTGGCCCGTCACCGGGTCCCAGTCGAAGCCGACCGTGTTGCGAAGGCCCCTGGCGAACACGCGCCCGCCGCTGCCGTCGAGGTTGTACTGCCAGATGGTGGCGCGGCTCGCCTGTTCAGGTGCGGCGTCGTGGAACGAGCCGACGCTCACGTACATCTTCTTGTCGGGGCCGAAGCCCACCGTGCGCGTGCGGTGCCTGCCCGTGCCCTGTATGCCGCTGACGACAGTATCGCGGGTGTCGGCTACCAGGTCGCCATCCATGTCCTCGAACCGCCACACACGCGTGGGGTCGCCAACGTACGCGCTGTTGCCGTGGAAAGCCACGTTGTTCGGCCAACTGAGGTCCGTGGCGAACACCCTGGTGAAGTCGGCCTTGCCGTCGCGGTTGCGGTCGGGCAGCACCTTGACAGTAGCGGCATTGGTCTGCCCTAGCTCGACCACGTACAGGTCTCCCCGCGGCGAGAACGAGAGGAAGCGGGGCGTGCTGAGGCCGGTGGCATACACCTCCGCCTTGAAACCGGGGGGCAGACCCAGCGGGCCAGCAGCGGAGCCTTGGGACGGCGAGGCCTGGGTGTAGCCCGGCGCATAGCCCAGGACGCCAAGCGAAAGCAGCCCACAGAGTGCCAGGCACAGCGCCTTACAAGCCCTATTGTGTATCAACACCCTTCCAGATCGTCTCATACGAACTCCTCAGCGTTTCTAGCTCAGTCCAATACTCTGCCATTATAAAGGCACGTCGCGTTACATGCAGCTAACAGGAAATACCCTCCTATGGCCCTAAAGTGCTATGTCGTAGCCAGCGCCTGTAGTAGTTAGGTCCCATTCAATTTGGAGAGACTTGGCCCTACAATTTAGAGGCAGAAGCTTATAGACCAGGCTTTGCACCCTTACGGCCTTTATCTCACTATCTCCCCGACTGATCGAAGTCAGCAGGTGAGGGCCGTCAATATTACCTTACAAGCGTATCAACTTATCAAAACTGCCAGCACTGGAACCGGTGGGGCGCTACCCGGCAACAGTCAGCAGGCGGCCACGATTCAGTGACCGTGTAAAGAGGCACAAGTTGCATAGGAAAGCGCCCAACCTACTCCGAAAATCCGCCCGCGGACAGACTCTCGTTGAGTTCGCCTTCGTCAGCGTCTTTCTCATGCTGCTGCTGTTCGGCATCATCGAGATGGGCAGGCTGTTGTTCGCCTTCAGCGCGGTGAGCAACGCCGCCCAGGAAGGCTCCCGCTACGCCATAACCCGCCCCCGCGACTACATAAACCGCTCGGCGGCAGCCACGCGCATAGCGATGGGCACCGCCATCCCCACCCAACTGGTAGTCCCCGACGGCTCGTGTAACATCTACGACAACGCTCGCCAGGAGGTCTGGGGTGTATCCCCCGCCGACGTGAGCTTGAACGTGAATTATGAGACAGCTTCCGGCACGTCCGTAGCGATCAAGGACATAAACAACAACCCGAACAGCGCCTACTACTATAAGAATGTGGTAATAGCGGGCAACCGCGTTGTGGTGGAGGCGAGCTACAAGTTTGACTTCATAGTGCCGTTGGTCAGCCAATTCGCTCCTAACGGCATAGATGTGAAGATGAGCTCGGCCCGGTCGATCCTGAATAACGGCGACGGTGCCCTCAACTGCTCTGTAAATTACATACCGGCCCCGGTGCCTCCCACGGCCACTAATACGCCCCTACCTACGAATACACCTACCAGGACCCCTACCTTCCCGACCGCTACTAACACTCCCACCGCCCCAACAGCCACGAGGACTCCTACTCCAGTATTTACGTCCACTCCCACGCGGACTTCTACTAACACGCCCACCCGTACCAATACACCTACCATAACCACTACACCTACCAGTACACCTGTGCTGAAGCTGATTATCGCTTCCATCAATGCCTACAAATCGAACGGCAACAACAAAGATATGGATGTGGTTGTGTGGCTGACCGACCAGGATGGCAAATACGTAACTGATGCGACCTTCGTCTACATACGTGGCACGAGTACCGTGGGGCAGGTGTATTATGACCCTCTGCTCAACATGGGCAACGGCAGCTACCGGCTGTGCGCCTGGGGCAAGTTTAGTGGAGTACTTGGAGAGGTAGCAGTCGAGGCGGTCGCCATGAAGGTCGGCTACCAGGATGGCTTTGCCACCACTACAAACCAGGTCGGGTCGTACTGCGGCGTTACTCCAACCACCACATCTACGCCGACCAGAACATCTACGCCGACCAATACAGTAGTGCCCTCGTTCACGCCCACCCGTACGCCCACGGTCAATCCAAGTATCACCGGCACGGAGACCGCCGCTCCCACAAACACTTTCACCGCCACGCCGCCGCCGACCCTGACACCCTACCCATCGTCAACCCCTACCCCTGTAGCGTGCCCCTATTTGGTGACCGTAGACGCATACAAGGCACCGCTCAACCAGCGGCCATACGTAAGGGTACAGGTTACGGACGCCACGGGTAAAAAAGTTGCGGGCGCGCAGGTATCGGCCGTTATCCGGGGTGAGGTGCGGCGAGGCACGACCGACAACGCGGGCAACCTCTGCCTGGTATTCAATAAACACCAGGGTAACAGCGTCCCTGGCACGGTAAGCGTCAGCGGGGCTGAATGCTCGGTCCTCAACCAACCATTTACCACCACAACCAGCGGCTCGCCGTGCCAGTAAAGGGTAGATACATACATGCGACTCAGGCGAAAACAACATAGATCAAGAGGCATTTGTACCGCAGAGGGACACCCTCAGCGCCCACAGCGTAGCCGGGCCAACCTGCTGCGCAAGCGGTCGCGGGGCCAGGCAGTAGTCGAGATGGCGCTTATGGGCCTCTTCCTGGCGATGCTGCTGGCGGCTGCTATCGACTTTGGCAGGGCCTACTATACCGCCGTCGTCATCGAAAGCATGGCCGGGGAAGGCGCGGCCTACGCTGCCACGTACCCGGAGCGCGAGCTTGGCGAGGACACGTGCAGCATCACACCCTACCCCGCCAGCATGAGCATACAACGACGCGTGCGCGACCTCGCCAAGGACCGGGGACTGGTGATAGACGCGGAAGACCGGGCTACGGCCGACATCGAGGTTACAGTGGGCAACAACATCAAAACGTGTGTCAAGCGTTGTCAGGGTGAAGCCATAACTGTGAAGATCAAGTACGAACTGGACGATCTGTTCCTACCGGGCATGCTCGGTATCAAGTCAATCCCCATCACGCAGTCCGCTACTCAACTCATCCTGAGGGATGTAGAGAAAAATAGAAATTGCAGCTAATAGGTTCGACACACATTCGAGGTAAGACGATGAACAATAAGCGCAGAAGTGTCTGCTCCAAACAAGGTAACATGGTCGACCAGGCCGTACGCCCGGGCAGGCGCAAAGCAAGCGGACAGGCTATGGTGATAATCGCGCTCGCCATGTTCGTGTTGATCGGGTTGGTAGGGCTGGCGGTGGACGGTGGATCGATGTATCTCCAACGCCGCGCCGCGCAGAACGCCACCGACGGCGCGGCACTGGCAGGCACCAGCACCATGCTATCGTCTTACCAGGGGATGCTGTACGATAATAGCGGCACCGTGACCAATGGCGACAGCGACACCGAAGATTACATACTGGAAGTATTAACCGAATACGCCACGGTAAATGGTGTCGTGTCAGACACCATGTCAGCCTACTTCGTAAACGACAACAAGCAGGTTGTATCCGCAAGCACGGGCTGGGACGCTAACGGCAACGTCGTCTGTGGCACATCGGCCGGCCTCGCCGCGTGCAAGGTGGGACAGAACGGGTACGTCCCCTGGGAAAGGGGAGTCAAAGGCATTACGGTCAGTGGGCAGTCTCAGACGCCTTCATTCTTCATGAGCCTTTTTGGGTGGAACACGATCTCGGCGGAAGCCAACGCCACGGCCTTCATGGGGCCGGCGCTAGAGACCGGCCCGGACGTGAACCTGTTGCCCATTGGATTTTTTACCTCCACCGAGCGCCTGCGCCAGATGCGAACGAACCAGAAGTACACACTTATCTCAGGCCGTTTGCGAAGGGTCCCCACCCCTCTGGACCCAACTATGGAGTGGGATGTATCGGGCAACTGGGGGTTTCTTAACTTCAATGGCTATGCAGAATCTCCAGGCGTCACGAATGCTTGGATCACCTGCGGATACAATCCAAGAGCGGTAACCCGCGAAGCCTGGCTGGACTTCTGCCCTCAAGAAGACAGTAACTCTGTGGTCGACAAGGTACAGGGTCCAACTTTATACTGGACGGGCGCGGGGGATTCGTGGGATGCCGGTTCATTCAAGGCCCCTCGCGTCGAATGGAAGGGCATAGATGGGCTAGGCCCAGACTGGTGGATGCTAGGTTCGACAGGTGTTACGAATAGCTGTAGGTACTTCAAAGAACTCATTGAAGAAGTTGAGAGGACCGGGGAAGCCGTGTTCTATGTGCCCGTTTTCGACAAGTGGACAGGCGGAGGCAGCAACACGTACTTCCACCTACTCACGGTTGCGAGGTTCAGGTTCGACAGTGACTTCAACTGCCAGGGTCCAAGGCAGGAATGGGCTATAAACGGCTGGTACGAGCACGCGTATGCGGCAGGGACATCCGGTAGCCATGGAGACCTGGTACACAGTGCGGTCCACACCGTGTTCCTGGAGCCATAGCGTTACGCTCGTATCACGAGCCTACCACATTAGAAAGAACAAAAGCAGCAGGCCCGGTAATGTTACCGGGCCTGCTGCTTTACCTATGCTTTCCGCTACGGCACCGGCTGGGGAGAGGTGGTGGGGCCTGGCACGCCGGGCTGGCCGTCCTTCCATTCCAGGCGGTCCAGCCACACAAAGCGTTGCGGCTTTGGGCCGGGCGGCGCGTTGATACACCGGCAACTGCCATATTGGCTCAGCGCGGTATGCTTCATGCTGCGAGAATAGGTGTGTAGTCCAGTTGTTGATACTGGGCTGCTTGCGTGCTGTTATTACCGACATAGAGGGGGACCGAAGATGAGGAAAATCGCGACATTGGCTATGGCGTTAGTGGCTCTACTGGCGCTCACCGGAGGGTCTGCGCTCGCCCAGGCCGGCTATGAGACCACCGTGCATGCCTTGAACGAGCAGAACAACTCAGGCCAGTCGGGCACCGTTACGTTCGCTCTCGCCGAGGACGGTACATCCGTCAGGGTGGAGATTAACATATCGGGTGGCTCTGAAGTACCGCAGCCCGCCCACATCCACACAGGGACCTGCGACAACCTCGATCCGAAGCCCTTCTACCCCCTCAACAGCGTCGTGAACGGCAGGTCAGTCACCACAATCACCGAGGCGGACATCGCCGGCCTGGACTACGACCTGTACAACCAGTTCTCGGTCAACGTCCACAAGTCGGCAGCCGAAGCCTCGGTTTACGTGGCGTGCGGAGAGATAGTGCCGGGCGGTAACGTCAGCGTAGGCATGCCCAGGACCGGCGGCGACAACATGGCCCCGGTGCTGGCTTTCATCGCCCTGGCCCTCGTGGCGACGGGCACCGTGCTGTCTTTGGCTCGGCGCAAGGCATAGCTCGCTGATAGAAGTGTGGAATCAGGTAGGGGCCGCACAAGAGGCCCATGTGCAAGGACGACGCCCAGCGATTTCGATTGCGAGGCATCGTCCTTGCACCATGTATTTCACCGTGATAAGTGATATATTAACCAGGGATTTGTGCGTGAATCGCGTTGACAAGCCATATTGAAGGATTTATCATACTACACGTTGCCGTAATATAGGAGACGCAAGAAAATTGCCTCACAATCTGTTATCTGATAGCCCTTCCTAACAGAGGGGCGGCATGTGGCTTAGCCGGTTCGCGATAACGGAAGCCCCACACTTCGCATATGGTCCCGATAGAAAAGGGGTTAGCCACTTAATCTGAGCACTGGCCCTCTTCTCGAACTTCAACATAGCGCCGAAATTCAATAACTCTCCAAAACGAGATGAGGAAAGCGATGAACAAAAAGTCGATGATAACCGGGTGGTGGCGCATGGGCGCGCTGCTGCTCCTGATCGGCATGGTACTTGCCGCCTGCGACTCGGGCACGCCTGCTACCCCTACCAACCCTGCGCCGGCTAACACCACCATGTCGGAAGCCGTCGCGACCGGCACTACAACGGCCGGAGCAGCAGCCCCCACCAACACCATACCCGAAGCCGCCCCTACCAACACCACCGGGGTCGAGGAAACGGGCACCGGCCCCAGGCTCAACAAGGACGTTTCGGGTGAAGTCGAATTCTGGCACCACTGGTCCTCCCCGGTGCGCCGCAACGCTATCCGGCGCGTTATCGCCGCCTGCGCCGTGGAGCTGCCCAACATCAATGTGACCGAGGTCGCCAGGCCGTTCGGTGAGGTGTGGACCGCGAATGCAACCGCCGTGGCCGAAAGCTCCGGTATGCCCGATGTGCTCGTGTCCGACCGGCCCAAGCTGCCGCAGGACGCCGCCAACCGGATATACACCGACCTGCAAGAGTGGGCGACACGTGACGGTGTGACCGGCGACCAGTTCTGGCCCTTCACCTGGGAGCAGACCCTCTACCAGGGCCACACCTACGGTATCCCATTCGAGACCGACGTGCGCGTGCTCTTCTACAACAAGGTAGCCTTCACCGAAGCCGGCCTCGACCCGGCCAACCCACCCAAGACGTGGGCTGAGCTGGAAGCCGCCGCCGACAAGCTGGACAAGAGGAACGCGGACGGCACATGGGCCCGCATCGCCTTTTTACCGCTACTGGGTAACATCAGCCCCGAAGTCCTGGGCTACACCAATGGCGTTGAGTGGATCAAGGAAGACGGCACGTTCAACATCAACACTCCCGAGGCGGCCGAGACCCTGGTCTGGTACAAAAAGTGGGTAGACCGCTACGGCGGCTGGGAGAGCGTCGAGACCTTCCGCACCGGGTTCCAGCCGGCCCCGAACGACGCCTTCATGTCGGGCAAGGTTGCTATGATAGTTGACGTGAACGGCTACGCTTCGCAGCTAAACTTCTTCAACCCGCAGGTTGAGAAGGGCGACGGCAGCGGCCGCACTCGCCTCGACTGGGGCGTGAGCGACATCCCGTACAACAAGCAAAAGGCCTCCTTCAGCGGTGGTTTCTCGTTCTCCATCCCACGTGGTGCCGACGGCGCTGAGGCAGCCTGGGAGTTCATCAAGTGCGCCACCGGCAAGGAAGGCGCGGCCTCATGGTCCCGCGACACCTATGCCATGGCCGCCAACATTGAAGCCGCCCAGGACCCGGTGCTTGGTTCCGACCCCACCTGGAAGTTCTTCCTGAGCGCGATGGAGTACAGCCGGTCGGGTATCTACCATGAGGACTACCCGAGCTGGGGAGAGCAGCTCACCCAGCGTTATGAAAGGCTCTGGAAGGGCGAGATCAGCCCTGAGCAGCTTCTGCAAGAGGCCGAGCAAGCCATCAAGGACCAAATAGGCCAGTAGCCGGTTGCTGACCAGGGTAGCCTCTAGTTGATGCCGAGGATCGAGGCCGGCAACCGGTAGTGATAGCTGCATATGCCGGCCCCCCGCTCTAATCCATAGAGGTCTACCATCTCGCCGCACGCCTGCCGTTATGAGGCTAAGTAAGCCACTAAGAGAGATGAGCGCATGAACGACGAGGGGAAAGTCATGCCCAGCAGAACCGCCGCGCTCCAGAGCGTCCGTGACACGATTGGGGAATACGGCTCGACGCTGTTTCAGCTTCCCGGCAAGTCCAGCAGGCTGCCCTGGCTGCGCAAACCACCGTGGGCTTACACCATTGGCCTCTACCACACCTACGGCCAGCCTGAGATCGTCATAGTAGGCGTCGAAGGGCCTATCGCCTCGCGCATCCTTGAGGGCTTCAAGGAGAAGATCAAGGCCGGGGAGGCGCTGGAAACCGGGAAGGAGTACGAAGAGTTTAGGGAGGGGCACAACTGCGTCTTTCGGCCCGTAGACAGGTCGCAGTACCGCAAGTACCTGGAATGGGCCACGCTCTTCTATGGCGAGAAAGAGTTCCCCACCGTGCAACTCGTCTGGTCCGACCCACAAAGGCGCTATCCGTGGGACGCGGGCAGCGAGTTCGACAAACGGCTGAAGGGCTTCCAGCCGCTGCTATTCAGTAGGTGAAGAAAAACGAAGAAAATGGCCTAAAATTGCACATTTTTCCTCGTTTTCTCATCGCCCATCAGGCCAGGTCTATTACCAGCAGCTTCGGCTCTGTCATCTCCTCGATGGCGCAACTGGGGCCTTCCTTGCCGAAGCCCGACTGCTTGACGCCGCCATATGGCATGTGGTCCATGCGGGGAGTTCGACGTAGCTTTGGAGGACCAGGCTTGAGGGTGCCCACAACCGCCGTATGCAGCTATGGATGACAAACGCCTCGTCAAACTCAGCAAATACCTCAGCAAGCACCTGCGCCATGTCCCGGAAGCGCTCGGCCTCACCCTGGCGCCGGGCGGCTGGGTGCCGGTAGACGCGCTGCTGGAGGCGTGCGATAGGCGCAACTTCCGCATTACCAGGGAGGAACTGGAGGAGGTAGTCGCTCGCAACAACAAGCAGCGCTTCTCCTTCGACCCTGGCGGCACCCTAATCCGCGCCAACCAGGGGCACAGCGTTGAAGTAGATTTGCAGCTTGAGCCTGTGGAACCGCCCGCCGTGCTCTATCACGGCACCGGCAGCCAGAACGTAGAGGCGATACAGCGAGAGGGCCTGCGCCGTATGTCACGCCACCACGTACACCTCTCAGGCGATATGTCTACGGCCCTGAACGTGGGTGCGAGGCACGGTAGACCCGTGGTGTTCGAGGTAGATGCAGCCGGGATGCACCAGGCAGGGTATGAATTCTACCGCTCGGCTAACGGGGTGTGGCTGGTGAAACATGTCCCGGCGGAGTGGCTGGCACTGGTGGACGAGTGGGGCGTGTGACGGGTTGGGGTGCTCGCCGAGAGCGCGGAAGTGGGGTTGAGTTCGCCGGAGCCGGTGAGCGACGACTCTTGGTATTTTGCGACGCCACGGGGCAAGGTAGTGAGTATAGCGTAAGCGGGCATAGCACGGAAATGCCGGACAACGCGGAGACAACGAGCGGGTCCGTAGAGGTTGGTAGAGGCTAGTAGTTCCGAATGTAGGACGTCCGCGCCGAGATTGCGGTGCATTTTCCCAACTGTCGCCATACCCCTCGCGGTTATTCTTGCGAGACTTTTGGTTAACCCTTGAAGTCCGTAGTGGTTATCAAATACAATATAGCCCAGCAAGCCTCATAATGAACACGCGGAGAAGCTATCTTAGCTTCTCGTGTTTCATGCAGCGCACTTGCGTATAACATGCAGGCGGCCTTATCAATGAGGTAGATTGACTTTATCCCAAATATCGTCCAGGTCGGCTCGTTATCCTGGTTGAAAAGCCGCACCGGGGTCGCGTGGAGGGGCATCGCACGATGAACGACGCAGAATCGAGTAACAACGTACAAGCCGGTGAGGGACAAACACTTGAAGCAGATGAGGTTACGCTAGAGGCTCTCGCGCCGGTCACGCGCCCGCCCAAAAGCCTCGGGGACGAAGCTGTGGAGGCGGCACCTGATGACGACGAGACACTAGACGGGGGCCTGAAGAGGCCCAAGCCGGGCATAGCGCTATGTTTGTCGGGCGGTGGCTACCGGGCTATGCTCTTCCACCTGGGCACGTTGTGGAGGCTCAACGAGCTTGGCTACGTAGCCAGGCTGTCGCGGGTCTCCAGCGTATCGGGAGGCTCGATCACAGCCGGGGCGCTCGCCCTCGCGTGGCACAAGCTCCATTTTACGGGGGACTCGCTCAGAGTGGCTGAGAACTTTAAAGAGGAGGTAGTGTTGCCGGTGCGCGGCCTCGCGGACAAGACCATCGACGTCTGGGCTGTCCTGAGGGGGCTGTTCTGGGGCGGCACGACCAGCACACACGTCGCGTCTTACTACAACCGGTACCTGTTCCGTGGCTGTACCCTGCAAGATCTTCCGAAGCGGGGGCAAGGGCCGGACTTCGTTTTCAATGCCTCCAATCTTCAGACCGGAGTGCTGTGGCAGGCGTCGAGGGACCACATAGGCGACTACAAGATAGGATGGATGTCCAACCCAGACATAAGTGTAGCCCAGGCGGTGGCGGCCTCCTCCGCATTTCCACCTTTCCTGTCACCGATGGTCTTTACATTCGACCCGAAGACGCATCAGTTCCAGCCTCGCCGTTACAGCACCCTGAATAAGCCTCCGTACACTACAAATGTGCTGCTAACCGACGGGGGAGTGTACGACAACCTGGGGCTGGAGACTGCCTGGAAATATTTTGACACGGTGCTGGTAAGCGACGGCGGGGGAAAGATGCAGGCCTCAAAGAAGCCGGGGCGGGACTGGGTCCGGCAGGTCCTGCGCGTCAGAGACATGACCGACAACCAGGTGCGCGCCCTTCGTAAGCGGCAACTTATGGCCTCGTACCGGGCACCGAAAAAAGACCTGAACTACCGGCAGGGCGCATATTGGGGGATACGCACGGAGATAGCAGACTACGAACTGGCCGACTCGCTGCCGTGCGACCCGAAGGACACCGGGAAGCTGGCCGACATATGGACCCGCCTCGGCCACCTGAACGGCACCAAGCAGGAAAAGCTCATCAATTGGGGCTACGCGATCTGTGATGCTGCGATACGTAGGTACGTTGATAGGTCGCTGCCCCCTCCGAAGGGGTTCCCTTATCCTGAGTCGAAGGTCTAAAGCACAGGAGTGTAGAGAGGTTCACCGATATCCAGAGGAGGGCGAAGACGTGACTAATGGCGAGCCTGGTGAAAGTGACGGTGGTACGAGCAGTGAGCCGATCACTGATGTTGACAGTAGCAGTAATAACGTAAGCATCGGCAACAGCGGCATCAGTGGAGGCACTGGTAACAGTGGTGCTACCAATAGCGGAGGCACTGGCGGTACAGGCACCATCGACACCGGCGGCAGTGGAGGCACTGGCACCACCGGAGCGGGTGCTACTGCGGGCAGCAATGGGAATGGGAATGGGGGCGGTGATGGGGGTGGTGACGGTGACAACGATCCGTCCACCTACACTGTAAGTGGCACGGTATACCGCGCCAGTTCGGACGAGCGGCTTGAAGGCGCGCTGGTCGTAATGGGTATATCCAACGGCAAGCCTCTCAGGACTGCTATCGCGAACGGCGATGGCAATTACACATTCGAGGGTGTTACGCGGGGCAAGTGGGGATTTACGGCCTTGGAGAAGGATAGCCGCGCCTCTCCGGAGGTCCAAGAACAGATCACTGGGGATAAGAACAACCTGAACTTCAGGCTCTCAAGTCTCATGAACACCAGGGATGCGGAAATGGGTAAATGGCTATTTGGAAGTCTTATAGTAGGTTTGCTCGCGCTGGCTGTCCTGTATGTCCTCCTGCACTTATGGTTCCCACCCACCAGCGAGCCGTTAAGCCCCGCTCTGAATCCACTGATTGACTCAGCTTTGGAAGAGACAAAAGAAGCCGGCGACCTCAGCGCGAGTGTCGCGTTGACCACAACGGTATCAGAGATAAGTAGCACCCTTGAGGGGCTGGTCACGGACACGATAGCACTGAGTACCGAAGAAAGCCAGGTACTTGCTGCTGCAATGGGCCTGGTCACGAACCTCCAAACCTCGATTGAAGAGAACAATAAGGAAGCAGCGGAGACTCATCTGCTGAATTTACGACGTGTCTTGCGGGAGCCCCTGTCGGGCAGCTTCTTCTGGGTCCAGGAGCCGTGGCGCTTCCTGGAGGTGCTGTTCTGGGGACTTGCCGGTATTCTCGCGCAACTAATCATGACTACCGGTACCTACTTGCGATGGGGCAGATTTTATAGAGAGGGGTTGTTTCTGCACATCGCGCAACTGGTCACTATTCCGTTGATCGCGTTGGTGATCGTGTTCCTCCTCTCTTTGATTAGTATCCGGGTCACGTTGAGCGGAGGGACGGAGGTAAGCCTGGACTTGCGAGACCCACGCCTGCTGGCCGCCGTGTCGTTCTTGATAGGCATCGGCCCCTTCCTGGCATGGCGGTTTGCCCAAAACGTCTCCAAAAGCATCCTGAGCCAGACCAAGGCTGAGGACCCAACGCCTGGTCTGAAACGTGAAACGTGAAACGTGATGCGTTAGGTGTTGCGCGGTACATGGATAGCAACAGGGTCGCCTCATGGAATTCGAGGCGACCCTGTTGCATATTACTGGTACATGGGAACTTTAACCGCATCACGTTTCACGTTTCACGTTTCACGTTTCAGCTACAGCCCGGTGGGATACGTGTCCGGTGGCTCTCCAGAACTCCAACCTGCTACACGGTCCAGTGGTTCTACGGCGCGGGTCTCGTCTATGTGGATTAGTGCGTCGAACTGGTCTGAGAGGCGGCAGTTGAAGTAGTGGCTCAGGCGCTCGGTGGCGGGGCGGTAGATTACGCCGATGGCGCGTTCCAGGCGTGGCTCGCGTAGGGCGACGGCTGCTGGGCCACCTTCGCGCAGGGTAAGGAGGAAGCGGGGGGCGCCTGCTGTCTGGCTCACCTCGTGGAACAGGGCCTCGTAGCTGCCGGGCAGACCGGGGTTGACCTTCTTGCGCTGCGGTGGCTCGTCCCAGTTGTCGGCGGCTGCCACGCTGCCGGTGTAGGTGGTGAAGCCGATGAGGAAGGCGCTGTCGCCGTACCTCTCGCGCACAAGCTGGCCGATGTTCCACTCGCCCGACCGCCCTACCTCGGTGGCCCTGGCGTCCCCCAGGTGCGAGTTGTGCGCCCACACCACCACTTTCGCGCCGGGGTTGCGCTTGTCGAGGTGCTCCACCAGCGCCTCCAGCGTCTCGACCATGTGGCTGTCGCGCAGGTTCCAGGACGACACACGCCCGTGGAACATGGTGCGGTAGTATTCCTCCGAGTTCTTCACCAGGCGGGCGTTCTGCTCGGCGAAGAAGAACTCGTCCTCGGCCAGCTTGCCGTCCATGTTGGCATAGACCGGGGCCTTGTTCTGCAATTCCACGAGCTGGTTGATGACCTCTTCCTGGCAGGGGTCGGAGAGGCCGAAGCTGGCGGCGTACCCGTAGGCCTGGGTGTCCTCGGCGTAGTGCTCGAAGCAGTTGTAGCGGTAGCGGGCGCGTGTGGCGGCTTCGGGGTCTACCTTCTCCAGGTAGGCCAGCACGGCCTGTATGGAGCCGTAAAGGCTGTAGAGGTCGAGGCCGTAGAAGCCCGCTTTGCTGCCACCCTCTGGCAGGGTGTCGTTGTGCTCGCGCAGCCAGCCGACGAAGTCGAGCACGTCGGCGTTGCGCCACATCCAGATGGGGAAGCGCGTGAAGGCCGAAAGCGACTCGATGGCCGTGGCCCCGTCGCCCATGCCGCGCACGTAGCGGTTGATGTGGTAGGCGTCGGGCCAGTCGGCCTCCACCGCGACGGCGTTGAAGCCCTTCTCCGCGATGAGCCGCTTGGTAATCTGCGCCCGCTCTCGGTAGAACTCGTGCGTGCCGTGAGACGCCTCGCCAATCAGCACGAAGCGGGAGTCGCCAATCTTCTCCAACAAGGTGTCATAGTCGTTCTGCCCGCCCGTGAGCGGCTGCGCTGCCTGGCGGACTATCTCAATCGTGTGGTCACGTGTGCCTGCAACCATAGACCATACCTCCTTCTACTACGAGGTATGGTCAAGCAAATCACAGGCCAAGCGGATGACGAAAACGCCAAGACGCGGAGACGCCAAGGACGACGCCAAGGTTAGGATTGATTATTCACCGCAAAGACGCAGAGGACGCAGAGGGTACGCTGAGATTGTTATTGTTTAGAGAGCGCAAGGAGCAACATCTTAGTGCACAGTGTTGCTCCAGTAAGAACACCCTCTACTCTTCTCTGCGTAATCTCCGCGTCCTCTGCGTCTCTGCGGTGCAATTCTTTATTTCTCTTGGCGCGTCCTTGGCGTCTCCGCGTCTTGGCGTTTCCGTCTTTATTCGTCCTGGTCCCAGATGCGCACGTCGTAGGCGTTCTGGATGGCGAGGCGCTTGCCGTCGGGTGAGAAGGCGACTTCGCCGCCGCCGAGGGTCTGGGCGAACTCGAAGGTGCGCAGGCTCTGGCGGGTGGTCATGTCCCACAAGTCGGCGGTGCCGCTGTTGGTGCTCGCTAGCAGCCGCGTGGCGTCGGGCGAGAAAGCCAGGTTGTGTACCTGGGGTGGAGGCTTGAGGTCGGAGGGCTTGTCCAGCCGGAAGAGGGGCTGCCACGTCTCCGTCTCCCACGTTTGCACGGACAGCCCCGCTTGCTGGACGGGTGCCGCGAACAGCCTGCCGTCAGGAGAAAATACCCCCTCGGACCAGCCGTCCAACTCTCGCGACAGCGTGCCATCCTCGACGTTGTAGAGAGCTAAGCGGTCTGTGGCTACAAGGAGGCTCTTGCCGTCAGGCGAAAACCGCACCAGCCAGGCGGGTACGTCGATACTCCAACTCGCTTCGCCGCTCTCCACGTCGTAAAGGGTGATGTCCTCTCTAGCGCCAACCGCCAGCAGCTTGCCATCCGGCGAGAAGGCCACGCTGTAGGCGAGGCCGCCGTCGGGGAGCGTGCGGACCAGTTTGCCGTCTGCCGCCTGCCGGACCTCCACAGCACCTTGCTTGTCGTCCGAAGACCGCCAGGAGAGGGCCAGCAACGTGCCGTCGGGAGAGAGTGACACGCTGCGGGCGTTACCAGGCTCCAGCTTGTAGAGCAGCTTGTCATCGGGTACGCTCCAGACCTGCGCCCCCTGGTGGGAGGTGCCCACCGCCAGCGTCTGCCAGTCGGGCGAGAAAGCCATGCTCACCATGTAGCCCTCGGCCCTGGCGATCACTCGCTCGGAGCCGGACCGCGCACCATTGTCACAACTGGAAAGCAAACCCACGATCAAGACCCCCATAACAGCTAGCCTAAATATGCGGCTAAGACTTGCAAAGAGCACGGCAACACTACTCCTGTTCATTCCTTAATTGCAGAAGCTATCTCAAGAACAACACTGTCGAACATACACACCAAAGCGCCTACTTTGTCATTTCGAACGGAGTGAGAAATCTCGTCCCTCACCGAGATGTCGCCTTTTTCTTACGGTACCCTGTGGCTGAAGGAAAGGTGGTATTTGGGTGCTGTTGGACGAGATTTCTCACAGAGTTTACCCTGAGCGTAGCCGAAGGGTTCGAAATGACAGGGGGAGCTATGTGCTCATATTCTATTCTGTCGTCTTTTAGATTAGTTCCAATCATATCGCAGATAACGCGGCCAGAGCCAGGCGTGCTTTCCACCGGCATGGCCGCTCACCGAATCGGCGGTATTTCCACCAGCCGCACGTTGCGGAAGGCGACCCTGCCAAGGCCAGAGTTGTGCAAGGCGATGATTAGCTGCGGGTTGTCGGCCGGGCACTGGATACCTACGCGGATTGTGTGCCAGGCTCCGTCGCTGGGGGTGGTGGCCCCCGCCGCGTCCGGCCCATGCCGCGTGACCGACCCGGAGGCAGACCCGCACACCAGGAACGTCTTAAACCTACCAGATTGTAGTTCAGACCGTGCTTCCAACTCTAGGACGTATACCCCGTTCGATTGAGCCGGTGCGGGCCCGTAGGCGCTTCGCTCCACCTGCCCATCGCCCACCAGCGACATTTCCAGGCCTTCACGCGGCCCTGAGAACTCCACGCCTTCAGACGGCAGTTGCCAGGTCTCGCCCCAGGGACCGTGCCGCCCGTTGACGGGAACGGGGGTGCCCAGTATAGCGTCCGGCCGTACGTACATGTCGAGGGCCAGCCGCCGGAAGTGCTCGTTGTGGAGCACCCGCTCGTAGCCGAGGCCCGCTAGCCACTCTCTAACCTGTGTTATCTCCATAGTGTCGAGGTAGGCAAGCCACACCACGTCGTCCGTCTGTGGGTCCATCTGTTCGGCAGCGGCGGGCAGGTTGCCGAGCCACTCCAGGTTGAGGTGCCGCCCCGACATGGCTTGCGGCTCGTAAGCGCCAATCAGCACGACAGGCGCGGGGCCGGGATAAGTGAGCACCAGCTTGCCGGAACTAGCCGCATCCCGTGTGTCGCGTGCTAGCTCGCGCCAGTGCTCCTTATCGGCGTGCGTGTAGACCGTGAACAGCGACACGGCGAACACCAGCAGCACGCAGGCGAGGGATGCCCAGCGTAGCACCGAAAGCCATCGTGGCAGAATAGAGGTGGCGAGCGCCCCAAGCAAGAGCGCCCAACCCAGCACCGCGTATATCACCGTCCGGTCCGCGTAACCAGGGCTTAGCAGGCTCATGCCGATAGCAACCAGAATGGTGCCCGCGCTCAAACACGCGACGAAAACCAGCCCAAGAGGCGAGCGCCGCCAAAGCAAGAGGAGGCCGAGCACGAAGGTGGCGAGCAGTACGCCCAGCACCAGGTCGTGCAGCACAGGCCACTCCGCCCACGGCGTCGGGACACCGCTATAGAAGTAGCTGCCGTTCTCCGCGAAGCCGAGTATCGAGCGGATGGAGGCATGCACGCGGTACTCGCTCGCGCCCAGGAAGGAAGCCCGCGACTGGTCACCGAGCCTGCTTGTGGCGAGCAACTGCGGCACCCACGGCAGGTAGCCTACGACCGCCATGACGCCCGCTGCGAACAAGGGTATCGTCCGCCGACCGTGCTTCCGCAACACCAGCGGGAGAATGACGAACTGCGGCAGCAGCGCGTAAATCGGGCTGTAGTCTATATACATGCTCGCCAATGTGGACGCCCCGTAAAG
>DASVRN010000198.1:0-5719 GCA_036388595.1 Chloroflexia bacterium | reverse complement strand
AAATCTCGTCCCTCACCGCCTAAATACCACCTTTCCTCCAGCCACAGGGTACCGTAAGAAAGAGGAAACATCACGGTGATGGACGAGATTTCTCACTACGTTCGAAATGACAAGGTGGGGCTTTGGTGGGGATGTTCGACAGTGTTGTTTTTACGATAGCTTCTAGTAATACCTTTCCACGAGACTAGCCTATGAGCCTTCCGAACTCACTGGACGCCATCAGTGCCTCCTATCTGGAGTCTCTCCTGAGGACTTATTCCGGTGAGCCTTACCAGGAGGTAGCTGGCTTTAACGTACAGCGCCTGGACAAGGGCACGTCAGGCTCTGAGCTTTACGTGGTCGCCGTCAACCGGGCACCTGGTAGCGAGCCTCTGAGGTTTATCCTGAAATTGGGCGGTGGCGAGAAGGAAGTCCTCTTCTATCGCGAGCTTGCCTCCCGCCTCCCCGTGGATACGCCCCGCGTGCTCGATGCCCGCATACTCGATGGTGGCCGTACCTGGCTGCTTATGGAAGAGATCACAGGTGTGAAGGATGGCCTTAGCTGGGATGAAGCGGACTACAAGGCTGTGCTCTCCGGCATGGCTCGGCTCCACGCTCAGTTCTGGGCGCGTACCGGCTTGCTGGACGATTGCCCCTGGCTCTGGAGACCGGATGATGGGGCGCTCCAGGAACTCGTCTCGGCGCGGAGAAGCGACCTGGGCGCGATCTTGGCCTCAGGGCTGCCGCGGGCGCTGTCTGAAGTGTTCGGGGCGGACCGGCTGGCGCTTGCTCTACGTGTTCTAGAGCAGCCGGAGAAGCTGTTTGGCCCTTTGTTGGCTGCCGGGACTACCCTGGTCCATGGCGACTACTGGTTCCATAACGTCCAAATTACCAACTTGGGGCGCGTAGTGCTTGTGGACTGGCAAAATCCGCAGGTCTGGTCGGGCCTCTGGGAGTTGGCTTATTTCCTGGACCTGCTGATGCCGGTGGGGCCGGGCGTCTATCGAGAGGCGCTTCCCTTTGATGCGGACCTCATGGTTAGTTGGTACGCGGACGCCCTGGCCGGTGCCGGAGTGGTCCTGTCAAAAAGCGACTTTGACGAGGCACTGCTGTGCGCCCGCATCTGGCACCCTCTGCAACACTGGGTCCGCCAATATAGTTACGCCGTCACTCAAGGGCGGCTGCCAGCGGAGAGTCTTCGAGATAAATACCCCGGCGCGGTGCGGTTTCTCGCGGCCACGTTTGCTCGCTGGGACCGGGACGTGCATACCCTGCTAGGTATGTAGTCTGGATTAGACCAGGACTGGCCACGCCGGTACAAAGGTGTGCTAAGGAGCTATCTACCTTACTGTGAAAGATAACGCATTTATGAACTCACGCATCCAGGAGTACCTCCGCTTCGCCGCCGGGCATGGGCGCATTGTGGAGCGCATAGGCCCGTTCCTGGCTACTTTCACCTACCACAACGACAATCCCTTCCTCAACTACGCCATACCCGACGACCATGCCGCCCCGTCGCCCGACGATGTTATAGCCCTCATCGCGGCCTACGAACGACGCAAGCGCAGACCACGTCTGGAATACATAGCCACACTCGCGCCTGCTGTGGAGGGCCTTCTAGTATCAGCGGGCTTCGTCGCTGAGGGCCGCCTGCCGCTGATGGTCTGTTCCGGAGGCTCGGAACGGCAGATGCCCGCGCCCGAGGGCATAGAGTTCGTAGTCCCCGCTACTGACGACGAACTGCTCGATACCCTCATGGCCCAGGACGAGGCATACGGCGACCCCAACCCGGTTAGAGACCTGGAGGCCGCCACAAGGCTCCGCGCGAGCCTAGCGGATGGGATGATTGTGGTCCTCGCGCGCGTGGCATCGACGCGGGAGCCTGCGGGCGGCGGGGTGTGCACCGTACCGAAGGGTGGAGTAACAGAGATAGCGGGGATCGGAGTGCGCGAGAAATTCCGGCGTCGTGGCATCGCGGGCGCGCTTACCTCACGGCTGCTGGCGGAAGCCTTCAATGCCGGTATCACGTTGGCCTTCCTCATGGCCGCCGGCGAAGGAGAAGCGCGTATCTACGCGCGAGCCGGCTTCACCATGATAGGCGATATTTTGCACATATCGCGCCCATTCAGCTCCCCCAGGTGAGTTTGCGTTGTTGCAAATCAACCGTCATGTGCTTGACCCGTCAGCGCCTCAGCAGAGCGGGCATCATTTATGTTAAAATAGGGGGCACATCATGCCCGTTTATGTGCAGGTCCCAATTGCATACTAAAAATCGCGTACAGGAGCATATTAGTTGAGCAACAAATCAGGCAGACAGTCGTCGCCCAACAGGCCGGGTGGCCCCAAAGCCAAGCAGGCCCAGCGCCCTCAGCAACAGCCGCAAAGACCGAAACAGCAGCCCCAGCAGCAGGTACAGAACCACCCGCCTACCCTTACCACCGACTCGCAGGTGTTGACCGCCGAACGTAGCGGCCAGGCGACAGCAGCGGCCCGGCAGCAAGAGAAGCAACAAGCCAGGCTGGAGCGACAGGCGGTGCAACGCGCGGAAGCAGCCCGCCGCAAGCGCATGCGCAATATACAGAGGATGGCTATCTTCGGCGCGCTGGCTCTCGCCTTTGTCGGGTTGGTATCCTTCCTCGTGTGGAGGGAGTCAACCAGGCCGGGACGTGCCGTGGACATGATGACCAGCAACCACGTCCAGGGCGAGTCCGGCATCGCGTATAATAGCGACCCTCCTACCTCCGGACCGCACAGTCCCTCCGTACCGGCGTTCAAGGTCTACAGCGAGCCTATTTCCAAGGAATTGCAGATCCACGGGCTAGAAGACGGCGGCGTAGCCATTAACTACATACCCGGCACGGACGACACGACTATAGACAGGCTGGAGTCGCTGGTCCAGAGCTATAACGCACGGGGCGGCACCAAAGGCCACGTGCTGTTGGCTCCCTACCCCGGCAAATTCAGGGACAGCGACGCCAAAATCGCCATCACCGCCTGGAGGCGCATAGACTTCCTCGACACCTACGACGAGCAGCGCTTGCGCCGCTTCATCGATGAGTACGTAGGCATCGACCGCCACGGCGAGTCCGGCTCGTAGGAGAGGGAAACGCCAAGACGCCAAGACGCCAAGGACCACGCCAAGGAAGTAGGGATTTGGTGAGTACAAAAAAGACTCGGTTACGTGATATCGTAACCGAGTCTTTTTGCTTAGAACAACAATCCTAATCTTGGCGTGGTCCTTGGCGTCTTGGCGTTTCCCTCTCTCAGTTACGCCGTCTCTTCCAGGTCGGTGTCGAGAAGTTCGGCGGCGGGTGCCGGGGCCGCGGAGGGTTTGGTCGGCTTGGTGGGGCGCTCGTAAGGCCGGTCGTTGTGCATGACTAACCTGGGTGCCGCGCCGCCATCGATGGACTCCTTGGTGATGACGCACTCGCGTACCATCTCCTGGGAGGGGATTTCGTACATCACGTCGAGCAGCGTTTCCTCGATAATCGTGCGCAGGCCGCGAGCGCCGGTCTTCTGCTTGAGGGCCTTCTCGGCTACCGCTTCCAGCGCGTCATCCTCGAACCTCAAGTCCACCTTGTCCTGGACGAGCAGCTTCTGGTACTGCTTGACGATGGCATTCTTCGGCTCTACCAGGATGCGCACCAGGGCGTGCTTGTCCAGCGAGTCGAGGGATACGATAATAGGCAAGCGGCCCACGAACTCGGGGATGAGGCCGTACTTGAGCAGGTCTTCCGGTATCACCCTGGAGAGCAGGGCCGACGCGGCGGCTGCCTTGTCCTCGGTGTGGTTGGAGCGGGTGAAGCCAATCCCGAAGCCGGTGCCCACGCGCTTGGCTATAATCTCGTCCAGCCCCTCGAACGCGCCACCCACGATGAAGAGGATGTTGCTCGTGTCCACCTGGATGAAGTCCTGGTGGGGGTGCTTGCGTCCCGACTGCGGGGGCACGTTGGCGACTGTGCCCTCAACGATCTTGAGGAGCGCCTGCTGCACGCCTTCGCCCGACACGTCGCGGGTGATGGAGGGGTTGTCGCTCTTGCGGGCGATCTTATCGATCTCGTCTATGTAGACGATGCCCCTCTCGGCGCGGGCTATATCGAGGTCCGCCGCTTGTAGGAGCCGGAGCAGGATATTCTCCACGTCCTCGCCCACGTAACCGGCCTCGGTGAGCGCGGTGGCGTCGGCGATGGAGAAGGGCACGTCGAGTATCTTGGCTAACGTCTGAGCCAGCAGGGTCTTGCCGGAGCCTGTGGGGCCAAGCAGGAGGATGTTGCTCTTTTGCAACTCCACGTCCTCGGCCTTCATGCCGGTAGCAATGCGCTTGTAGTGGTTGTAGACAGCCACCGACAGCACTTTCTTCGCCCGGTCCTGGCCGATCACATACTGGTCGAGCAGCTCAGCTATACGCTTGGGCTTGGGGATCTGCCGCCCAACGTCGAAGCTGGACTTATGGACGCTTACTTCCTCTTCGTCCAGTATCTCCCGGCATAGTTCGATGCACTCATCGCAGATATAAACGGCTCCCGGCCCTGCTATAAGCCGGCGCACGTCTTCCTGGCTCTTGCCGCAGAAGGAGCATCGATACTGGGGCTTCCCGCTCCGGGTATTGGCCATGCTGTTGGCCTCCTCGAATTATGATCCTGAAACGTGAAACGTGAAACGTGATGCGTCTTACTAAACAGTGTCCCGTATATCCGGTGTTAGTATCCCTCAAGACACATCACGTTTCACGTTTCACGTTTCAGACTTATCTGCTGCCTACGCCTGCGATGAGGCTGTCGGCGGCGTTGTTGCTGGGCGTTTCATTGCCCGGAATGGCGCTCGCCGTGTCTATTACCTCATCGATGATACCATACTCAGCTGCCTGGTAGGCATCCATATAGAAGTCGCGGTCGAAGTCCCTGGCTATCTTCTCGCTCGACTGGTTGGTGTGATTCGCCATGATGGTGCGCACCTTCGACTGCTGGCGGAGAAGCTCCTTCACGGCGATCTCGACGTCGGGGGCGGAGGCGTAGCCGGTGCCACCCAGCGCGGGGTGCATGTGAATTGTGGAGTTCGGCAGCGAGTAACGCTTGCCCGCCGAGCCGGCGCACAGCAGTATCGTGCCCATCGAGGCGGCGAGGCCTATGCAGATGGTTACGATATCGTTGGTGACGAACTGCATGGTGTCGTATATCGCCAGGCCCGCGGTGACGGAGCCGCCGGGGCAGTGGATATACATCTGGATGTCGCGCTCCGGGTCCTCGTGCTGGAGGAAGAGGAGCTGCGCCACGATGGCGTTAGCCACCTGGTCGTCAATCGGCGTGCCCAGGAAGATAATCCTGTCACGCAGCAGTCGAGAATAGATGTCATAGACTCGCTCGCCCCGGTTGCTGCTTTCCACAACGTAAGGAATGACAGCCTGGGGCTTAGGGGTCCAGAGTTCCTGTTTGTTATTCATCTCCATCTCCTGTGAGGCATATTATACATTATGTAATACTCCCCGCAATCGGTTTTCCCCAATGAGTTTTGCATCTAATTCGGTGAAGATGTGCAGGCATTCGCCGGGAGGGGTGGACTCCACCTCTCTTACGGGGTGGGGCCGTATCGTGGGGGGTGCTTCGGTTATAGCTATTATACCACAGGTGAGAGCGCTAGGCGCGCGCGGCTTACCTGGAAGTTCGGCTAGGGTGATGCCTGCGAAGGCGGCGGTTGACGAATGTTAACTAATCAGTCTATTAGTCTACAAGGTGCGATCGTA
>DASVRN010000197.1:0-2089 GCA_036388595.1 Chloroflexia bacterium | reverse complement strand
ACAAATATCAGAAGCAGTAGCGCCAACAACTGCAACCCGGCGCCTATGAAGTTCAGAACAGCCAGTATCGTAACCCCGGTGGGCCGTGTCCTGGGATAGCGCGTCTTAAGGGGAGTGTTCAGGTCGTACCGGTATGGACGTTCGTTCGGCTGCGTTGGGCTGGACTGCGACACGGTCTCCTCCTTATGTTACACTTTCGGTTCGTCCCTGAAAGCCTTGTTAACCTCCGGACGGCAGAGGTAGTAAAAAGCAGCGCCGAAAAACAGAGCCGTCAGGATTGCGGAGAGGCTAACATGGCGCACGAGCTTGAGATTAGGACCGATGGCAAAGTCCATGCTGCCCAGCACGGCCACTGCGATAATGCTGCCGTAAAGCACAAGCGCCCATCCTCTACCCCAACTCTTCAGTCGCCACAGTCCGACGCCCAGACCGAGGGTTACGGGTATTCCAATCAAGGCCGCATACGTGGTTAACTGGCGCTGCAAATACAAGTCCTCGCGGAACATGGTGGGCAAGCTGCCGGTGTCTATTGCGGGGGGAGGACCAAACAGCATAAAGAGCAACCACACGAACAGCAGCGCGGCACCCCCGAAATGTAGCGCTGACAACGCCGCGACCCCTACCGGCCGCCTAAGTCTGTGCCGTGCGCCGGCAGGAGTTGGAAAGCTGAATCCATATTGGCCTCTCGAAGCCTGAGATGAGCCAAGGTTCGACATCGGCTTCTCCTTTTCGGGTGGCTTGCCGCCAACTAGGTGGTGAACTTTCCCCTAACTAGCCACAACACGCCCTGGTACCTCGTCCCTAGTGTGACGGCTCAAACGCCGCCTCTACGTGGGGTTGCAGGAGATACACAATGACGCCAGCCGGAATCGCAAGACTGATGAGCGTTCCGCCCGTGATGGGCTGGCTAAGTGTAGCGCATAGCGTGAACACGATACTCGCGCCATACACCACGATCGCCATGACCCTGGCCCAGGGGCGGAGTCGCCATAGACCGACAGCCATTGGAAGGCTCACGAGCGCGCCAATAACCCCGGTAGCAACGGCTCTCGTCGACTCGCTGGCGCGTGCTTCCTGCTGAAACCGGGTGAGGAAATCACTATCCGGGTTGGGCGTGGGCGATAACAAGGCTAGCACAATCAGGAGCAGCGACAGCGCGACGCCGATGAAGTTGAGCACCGCCAGCACAGTCACGCCGGTCGGGCGCTCCGGTTGGCTGGGCAGCGGCGGCAGCGGCGGCAGGTCGCTGGGCTCCCACAGCGGCGGTAAGGGAGAGGTAGGCGGAGGTTTGTAAGACATTATCCGCTCCTTGCAAGGGCCGGGCCCCTAATTGGGGCGCTACGCAACTATTTCCACGCTGGTTTATAATGGTACTCCTATTATCCCATAAGTTGCACAAGACAGTACGAGCATATGCAGGAGGCGTACCTTTGGCGGAGCCACGATACAACCTAGCTATCTATAACACCCTCACCCGCGAGAAAGAGACGTTCGTGCCGATGCGGCCCGGCCAGGTGGGGCTGTACACCTGCGGCCCTACCGTCTACAATTTCGCCCACATCGGCAACCTCCGCACCTACGTCTTCGAGGACGTGCTCACGCGCGTGCTGCGCTACGACGGCTACGAGGTGAACCACGTCATGAACATCACCGACGTGGGCCACCTCACCTCCGATGCGGACGAGGGCGAGGACAAGATGATAAAGGCCATGCGCCGCGAGGGCAAGAGCGCCTGGGATATCGCGAAGTTCTACACCGAGGCGTTCTTCAACGACACCGGGCGCCTCAACGTCGTTTGCCCCACGGTCGTGTGCAAGGCCACCGATCACATCCAGGAGATGATCGACCTGATACAGTGCCTGTTCGACAACGGCCACGCCTACGTCATCGAGGATGGCGTGTACTTCGACGTGTCCACCTTCCCCAGCTATGGGAAGCTGTCGGGCCAGACCCTTGAGGACCTGGTGGCGGGCGCGCGCATTGAGGTGAACACGGAGAAACGCAACCCCGCCGACTTCGCCCTCTGGAAAAAGGCCGATCCCAACCACGTCATGCAGTGGCCCTCCCCGTGGGGTGATGGCTTCCCCGG
>DASVRN010000196.1:0-4943 GCA_036388595.1 Chloroflexia bacterium | reverse complement strand
GGAGATCGCGCCCGACGAGCCGATGGCGTTGCTGGTCACCAGCATGAGCTACGACGACTACAAGGGCCGCATCGTGCTGGGAAGGGTGCATAGCGGCGCAGTGCGCAAGGCCCAGCCGGTGATGCGCATCGACCACAGCGGCAACATGGTCCCGGCGAAGATCACGCAGGTCTTCACCTTCCAGGGTTTGCAGCGGTCCGAGGTGGACGAGGTAGCGGCGGGCGATATCGTGGCCCTGGCCGGTATCACCGACGTGAACATAGGCGACACGATTGCCGACGCCAACGACCCGCGCCCCCTGCCGCCCATCCGGGTGGAGGAGCCGACGGTGCGTATGACCTTCGGCGTGAACACCAGCCCCTTCGCGGGCCGCGAGGGTACTTACGTCACAAGTCGTAAGATACGCGAGCGCCTTTACAGCGAGCTTGACCGCGACGTAGCGTTGCGAGTGGAGGACACCGACACCGCCGACACCTTCCTGGTGAGCGGGCGCGGTGAGTTGCACCTGGTCATCCTGATTGAGACGATGCGCCGGGAGGGCTACGAGTTCCAGGTGTCCAAACCCGAAGTGATCTTCAAGGAAGAAGACGGGCACAAGCAGGAGCCTTACGAGCAGGTGGAGATTGAGGTGGCGCAGGAGGCCGCTGGGGTGGTGGTCGAGATGATGGGGCAGCGGCGCGGCACCCTGATAGATATGAAGTTCCGCGATGACGGCACGACGCACTACGTCTACCGGGTGCCCACGCGCGGCCTGTTGGGCTTCCGCCAGGCTTTCCTCACCAACACGCGGGGTAGGGGTATAGTGAACACGCTGTTCGACGGCTACGGCCCGCTGGCTGGACCCATCGGCACCCGCGAAAACGGCTCGCTGGTCGCGTGGGAGTCGGGGGTGACCGCTACGTACGGCCTGCACGCCGCCCAGGAACGTGGCGCGCTGTTCATTGGGGCGGGCGTGGACGTGTACGAAGGCCAGGTGATAGGCGAGCACATACGCGAGCGCGACCTGGAGGTGAACGTCTGTAAGAAGAAGCACCTCACCAACATGCGTATGTCCACCTCCGAGGAAGCCCTGCGCCTGGAGCCGCTGCACGTGCTCTCGCTGGACGACGCGATTGAGTTCCTGAACGATGACGAGCTACTGGAGGTCACGCCCAAGGCATTCCGCCTACGCAAGCGCCTCCTATCTAAGCACGAGCGCGACCGGGCCGCCGGGCAGACCAAGAGCCTGCGGGCGTAAGGGCCGGGCAACCCGTAAGTTGAATATACGTTAAGGGAATGTGACGGGCGAAGTGATTGCGCCTGTCACGTTCCCTTTTTGTTCCCGTTGGGCGTTGGAGGTCGCGTTCTGTGTAATAGAAGCGGCCTGGAAGTAGTCTCGAATGTCGCGGCAGAGTGGGGCCTTTGTCATCCTGAGCGTAGCGAAGAATCAGGTGGCTGGGGATGCTGTTGAATTGAGATGACCAAAGCCCCGCTTCTGTCATTCTGAGCGCAGCGAAGAATCTCGTCCTTCAGCACCCAATTAACACCTTTCCTTCAGCCACACGGTAAGCCAAGAAAGCAGAGACATCCCGGTGGGGGACGAGATTCTTCGCTGCGCTCAGAATGACAAAGTCGGGTCTGATGTGCTCTTCTCCTTCTTTCAGTTGAGGAGATATGTTCTAGTACCACCATCGTGCAGTACGTTTTCGCTATGCCGGGTGGGAGTTATGGCTGTGTGTATCTTGTTGCGGTGCGCTTTCTCAATTGGGTAGACTTAGGGACCTCAGACGGACCAGCTTCGGACGCGCGGTGTTTGAGATGTTGAAGTGAGTTAGCTGGATAAGTAGATTGGAAGGGTTATGCGAAAGTTCTTTTTGCTGCTAGGTCTGATAATCGTCGCGCTTGGCCTGATGTTTACCGGTAGGGGTGCCTCCTACGCACAATCCGAAGGCGGCTACGGCGGGCGCGTGCCACAGTTTACCCCAGCGCCCGGTGAGGGACCTTTCGTGGAAGTCACCCCGGTGCCCGCCTCCAAGGCAGGTCCGCCAATGAGCGCTGCCGCCTTCGATCCCGTGTCGATGTTCGGGATGAACCTCTACCTGTCGGGGCTGGAGCGCCGCTTCACCAACACCGACCAACTGGCCGACCTGGCCGCCGCCGCGGGGGTGAAGGTCTCGCGCGAGGAACTATCCTGGGCCAACGTGGAGCCCAACCGCAAGGGTGCCCTCGACTCGAATGTGGTGGCAATTTACGATAAGGCCATCGACCAGAACGTGAACAGGGGCATCGACGTGATAGGGATGCTGCTGACCACGCCCAAGTGGTCCAGCACCAACCCGACCGCGGGCGACTGGTGGTGGTACGAGCCGAAGAACCAGGAAGACTACTTCGACTACGTGCGCTGGGCCGTCACGCGCTGGAAGGACAAGGTGCACACCTGGGAGATCTGGAACGAGCCGAACCACCAGGGCACCTGGAACTGCATTGACAGTTGCACCTTCGAGGATAGGGCCAATTCCTATGCGACTTTGCTGGCGGGGGCTTACCAGGCTATCAAGGCGATTGACCCAGACGCCAGGGTGCTGATAGGCGGCCTGTACGTGCACGACTCCACCAACGAGGGCATGGCCTTCCTAAACAAGGTGGTAGAGGTCTCCGGTGGTGCCATCAACTTCGACGCCATGTCGATACACACCTACATGCCCGACCGCATCCCTGAGGACACGCGCTCCGACAGCGTGGTGCAGAACTTCCAGTACCGCCTCAACATGGTGAACACCTGGATCGACCAGCATGGCGGCAAGCCGGGCGAAATCTGGATCACGGAAGAGGGCAAGAGCACCTGCACCACCTCCGGCGAGTGTCCCGACAGCATGAACTGGACGGAGGACGAGCAAGCCAACATGCTCGCCCGCATGTACGGCATCGCCATGTCCACGCGCCGGGTGGTCCACTTCAACTACTTCCAGATGGAGGACAAGTTCGACCGGCCCCAGAACCTCTACGGCGGCATGGCAATCCTGCGGGACGACTATTCGCCCAAGCCCGCTTATTACGCATATAAGACGATGGCTGGCCTGCTTGAGGGGGCTAGCTATGTTGGGCAGGGGCCGCAGATGGTGCCCGGCAACAATCCTCACCAGCCGGACAGCTCCGACTTCCTGGGTTTTGACTATCGCTTCAGGAACGGTAACACCAGCATCAACATGCTCTGGCGCGTTAGGGGAAGCGTGACGGTGGACTACCCTGTGGACGTGGCCCAGGTCGAAGTTGTGGACCGCGATGGCGGTAGGACTACCTTGAACGCTAACAACGGCAAGGTGCGGCTCACGATTAGCACGCGCCCCCAGTACGTGGTGGCGCAGGCCTGTGCGTCGCTCTATTCCGATATTTGTCCCGACTTCTGGGCGTACAGCTATATAGAGTGCCTGACGGAGCGTTCGGTGATCTCCGGCTTCGGCGATGGCACTTTCAGGCCCAACAACAATATCACCCGCGCGCAGTTGTCGAAGGTAGTAGCTAACGCTGCGGGATTCAATGAGCCGGTAAGCGGCCAGAAGTTCCAGGACATAGCGCCGGGCAGCACCTTCTACGAGTTCATCCAGCGGCTGGCGGTGCGTAACATCATCGGCGGCTACAACTGCGGCGGGGCTGGCGAGCCGTGCGGTACCGGCAACCTGCCATACTTCCGCCCCAACGAGCCCACCACGCGCGGCCAGATCGCCAAGATAGTATCGAGCGCGAAGGGCTACAGCGACACACCAAGCGGCCAGACCTTCCAGGACGTGCCGCCGGGCAGCACCTTCTACCCGTGGATACAGCGGCTGGCCTCGCGGAGCGTCATGGGCGGGTACGCGTGCGGCGGCCCTGGGGAACCATGTGGCGGGGGCAACCTGCCTTACTTCCGCCCCGGTGCGAATGCCACGCGGGCGCAGGTGAGCAAGATAGTCGCCAATACGTTCTTCCCGGAGTGCAACCCGTAGTTGCCGCGTACACAAGCAAAGGTGCGGGAAGTCTAGGTGACCTCCCGCACCTTTCGCCTTGACAGTGGCTCTGCTGTTTCGTATAATCACAAAGCGCCATAAGATAGGTTCCTGAGAAGGGCTGACAGCAAGCGCAAAAAGGCAGCGAAATTGCCCTGGAAAAGGTGCCAAATCGTTTGACAAAGAGATAGGAATTTCGTATAATAATTGAGCACAGAGGGGAAATCGGAGCTGTAAAAAGAGCCGAAGCCCAGTGCGAAAACAGCAGCGAAATTGCTCGAAAAAGCAGAGCCAAATCGCTTGACAAAGCAAAACGGGTTTCGTATAATATCCAAGCGCCCAGGACTGGATAAGCAGTCCCCAAGAGGCCGAAGGACCAGAATGCATCAGATCGAGGTCACAAACTGATACAGTAACTCGCAAACTCCAGCCGGTGAGTGAAGGCTTGAGGCGAGTGCCCAGGTCTTTTTTGTTGCCTTCGACCAGCACCTTAATTAACAAAGCCCATAACGAATTCCGATCCTCGTCTTGCACAAAGACGGCGACCGGCAGTCAAGAGGGCTGACGGGTCACTCAAGCGAAAGTGAGAGTGTCCACCTTAACAAGAGAATAGTTGCAAATGAGTAACTAGCAACAAAGCATCATGGAAGCAGAAACTAACGCTTTGCTTCTATGAAGGGAATTCAATTTCGCAAGAAAGAAGAATGACCGATTATGCGCTGCAAATGTGCTTGTGCTATCCGCTCTCTCGAATCGAACCGCGTGCGGACGAACGCTTCTGACATGTTCAGCGGTGGGCGGCCCGGACGGCGGGAGAGATAAGAGAAGGGAAAGGGTGGTGACAAGCGAAGAAGGGCGTATGGTGGATGCCTTGGCAACTAGGGCCGATGAAGGACGTGGCAACGCTGCGAAAAGCCACGGGGAGCCGCTTGCAGGCCGATCCGTGGATCTCCGAATGGGGCAACCCACCTCCCGTGATGG
>DASVRN010000195.1:0-2319 GCA_036388595.1 Chloroflexia bacterium | reverse complement strand
GATCGATATTGACGCGGGCAGAATGGTAAGCGCTGATGGAGAGGGGGCTTTTAGCGCGGTTAGCTCCGCCTTCGAGGACCTGATAAGCAATGGCAACTTCATTGACCCGTGGACGCGCGAGGCCGATAGAGTGGAGCATGGCGGCCTCGACATAGCGGCCTGGACGACCGTTCGCGAAGCTGCGGGCGGCACCGATACTCGGTCCAACGCCATCGTGGTGATAACCGAGGTAGTTGGCTCCAGCATCAATTACCTGGTGGACCTTAGACGGCAAGGCCCTAACGACCAGTACGGGCGGCTCGGCATTCGGCAGGAGATCAACCGTCCGGTGGACTACCTGCAAACGATTGAGCTGAGCGCGGTTATACGGGTCGTGCAGCAGCCGAACATAATCGGCGGCCCGGCTGGAAACATCTATCCGCTGACGATTCGGGTAAACTATACCGACGCCCAGGGCCGCGCTCAGCCGTGGGTCCGTAGCTTCTATTACGGGCAGGACAGCGCTGCTGAAGATGACCCCCCTGAGGTAAAGCGGGTCGAGCAGAACCGGTGGACGACGGTGACTTACACACTCAAGCCCAATGCGGACCAGCCGGGACTTGAGCCTGACATTATCAACTCTATTGAGATTTATGGGTACGGCCCGCAATTCAATAGCTCCATCAACTCGATCTCGCTGACGGGGCACTAAGTAGAGGCCACACAACCGTAACCATGGCCGAACGTTTGTAGAGGAGGCAGGTACGGAGCGGAGTGGCAACGCGCGAAAGTAAACTACTGGAGGATAGTCTTGAGCAAGATAGCGGTTATTGGCACGGGCTACGTCGGCCTGGTTACGGGCACCTGTTTTGCCGACCTCGGGAACGACGTGACTTGTGTGGACGTGGTGCCGGAAAAGGTCGAGATGCTGCGCGAAGGCCACTCGCCCATCTACGAGCCTGGCCTCGAAGAGATCATCGTGCGCAACCTCCGGGCCGGCAGGCTGCACTTTACCACCTCGTATGAGGATGCCTTGCAGGGTGCCGAGTTCGTCTTCATCGCGGTCGGCACCCCCGAATCCGAGGACGGTTCGGCGGACATGCAGTACGTAAAGGCGGCGGCGCGTCAGATAGGGCGGGTTGCGCCTGGCCGCGCCCACGAGCCGATGGCTATCATCAACAAGAGCACTGTGCCGATTGGCACCGGCGACGTCGTGGGCGCCCTCGTGCGGGAGAATTCCCCCGAGGGCTTCCGGTTTGCGGTGGTATCTAACCCGGAGTTCCTACGCGAGGGCCAGGCAGTGCTTGATTTCATGCACCCCGACCGCGTCATCCTGGGCTCGGACGACCGCGCCATAGCCGAGCGCGTGAAAGAGCTGTACGAGTCGCTTGGCTGCCCCATCATGGTAACCGATATCCGCACCGCTGAAATGATCAAGTACGCCTCGAACGCGATACTTGCGACCTACATCTCGTTCATCAACGAGATAGCCTTCATCTGCGAGGGGCTGGGCGCTGACGTGAAAGAAGTTGTGCAGGGCATGGGCTATGACAAGCGCATCAACCCGGCTTTTCTGAACGCCGGGGTGGGTTTCGGAGGTAGCTGCTTCCCGAAGGACGTAAAAGCCCTGGCGCACATGGCCGAGTCGAGCAGCGCCCGGCCGCAACTGCTGAATGCGGTACTTGACATAAACCAGGAAGCCAAGCGTGCCTTCGTGGACAAGGTGGTCAAGCTGCTGGATGGCTCTGTGAAAGGGAAGCGCATTGGCGTACTCGGCTTATCTTTCAAGCCCGACACGGATGACATGAGGGAAAGCCCTTCCATCGACATCGTGAATGCGCTGTGCGACCTGGGAGCGGACATACAAGCCTATGACCCTATCGCGATGGGAGCCGCCCGCAGGCACCTGCACGAGAAGGTGCGGTTCTGCGCCGACGCTTACGAGACGGCGGCCGGGGCGGACGCGCTGCTGCTCATCACATCCTGGAACGAGTTCAAGGCGCTTGACATGGAGAAGATAAGGGAGAGCATGCGCCAGCCGGTGTTGCTGGACGGGCGTAACGTCTATGACCCTGTTGAGATGCGCGAGCTTGGCTTCACGTACGCGGGCGTAGGTCGCCGCTAACCGGAAGCATGCCCGACGCGTTTGTAAGCCCAAGTTCACTCGCGGGTCTGTCGTCTTTTGCAGCGGGCCTGTCGGTCGCCGATTCGATGGATGGCAGGCTGCAGTGCGGAGTGGACCTCATCGAGATCGACCGCATCCAGCTAGCGTTGGACCGCTGGGGCGAGCGTTTCCTCCGCAGAGTGTGGACCGAGCGCGAGATCGCAGCCTGCCGGGGC
>DASVRN010000194.1:0-11950 GCA_036388595.1 Chloroflexia bacterium | reverse complement strand
GAGAGCCTTGCTTTCCACCACCGACCTTCAGCCGGCGCGAACACACCTTCGTACCGAGCGCTAGCAAAACGATCCTGAACATCGCTGCTTCTAAATTCTTCCTCATCTATGCCCAGGAAGGTGGCGGCGTGTAGCGAGTCGTAGAGGATTCCAGGGTACCTTAACACTACTCCAGTGATCCACTGCGCTACTTCAGATACTCTCCAAACCGCAGGTTGCCGCCTCTTCTCTGGATTAGATACATGGTTCTGCTCACTATTGGAAGAACTTGGTGCGGTTCTCCTGCGTAATGGTGGGGTAGCTTCGCCCAACAGAACTGCTTCTTCATCAGTAGCACCTAGAGCATTGAGAAGCCCTTGCCAGGTCTTGTTAGCTCGTCTTAACCTTCGGAAACCCTCAATCAAACTTATACATCGGTCAATGGCGTTGTCCGGTTTCTCTGCTATGTCTCTCTTAGGAATGAAATCATCAAAGATCGGTGACTCAACATACCTGTTGATCGATGCGGGATCAAGAATGTCCTCTCTTGTCACCAGCACGATGGGCATCCCATCGAACTGATCGCGGAGCCGCAACGCAAACGTTCCTCCTGAGTAATTCACTTGTTCTCTTGTCGCTTGCTTCGTATCAAGCTCCCAGTCCACAAAGAATAACTGTGCGCTAGGCGACACTGTACTTAGGCTCAGATCGCGAGTAGGAGGAAGGTACCTTACATCAAGCCTTCCTCCTTCGTTGAGATAGCGGATGTGTCTTTGAGCGGAGTCTTCCTCATCATCAACGTAGTATGCAAGTGGCGTGGTCATTGTCCTCAAACCTCCCGAGGTAGAAATACCTCTATGGCCGTATGCCAGGGGCTTGGTGGGTCGATAAACCTTGCTGTGCCTCCGTATATTTCGAGAAGGTCCCGAACAACGGCCAGACCAAGTCCTGTTCCTACTCCCAGGATAGGGTCAGGCATGCTTGTGGTTACGAAAGGGCGAAACACTTCGGTACGTTTGTCCACTGGCACGCCAACGCCTGTGTCGAGCATCCTGATATATACGCCTCGTTCCGCCTGAGTAGCTTCGACTTGTATGCGGCTCAATGGTTGTGATCTTACAGCTTTCAGTGCGTTGGTGAAGATATTGATGATGATAGCGTGAAGTTCGGCCTCGAACATTGGTGGTGTACGCACTTCATTAGCTACAGCATTAATTACTTCGATGTCATAACGTTTCACATAGTTGCTCAGAGGGCGAATGACTTTATCCACGACATCTCGTACAACTAATCTACGTCTCCTACGACGAGCGTCCGCTCCGACTAGTAATCCAATTTGCCGAGCTTGATCCTCAACTGTATTACGCCATTCCGCGAGTTCGCCTAAGATACGATCATAATCCTCTCTCACAGGGTCAGGCAGTCGTGACTTCAGCCTCGTGAGGTCAGCATGTATGCGGCCCAGTTCATCAACAAGCGCCCTGAGTTGATGACCAAAGATAATGATTGTGGTACCAGCCGAAGCTAGCACCCGTAACATAGAAACTTCGCTAATTACTTCTTCTTCACGACGCTCCGCAGCTTCTTTGGCTTTGCTCACGATCCGTGAAAGTTCCAGCTTTACTTCTGGGCTTACACCCTCGGAGTCAGCAATGACCTTAGCCAAATTGTCCAGTGTAGAAGCGACTGATGACTCTTCCTTTGAGGCGCGCTCTCGCTCCTCTTCTTTCTCTTCAGCTTGCCTCCGCGCGTATTCGACTGTCAACCAGAACAAACCTGTCTGCACAAAATGCTTCAGTTCCTCGAACCCCTCAGTCTCAAGAAGGCGCTCTCTATTAATCGTTAGCTGCAAGTCTGGGTGTCTAACCTGGGAGATGTGAACTGCTCCAAACAGTTGATTATTGCCCGGCGTCAACAAGAGGGGTCTTTTTAAACCTTGCGCCAAGTCACTGAGCCAGGAGAAGGGCATTGTAGTGCTGCGTGCGGCTCTAATTTTATCTAGCTCCAACCAATCATCACTAGGCTCTCCGTAAGGGAAGACTCTGAAGTTGTCAAGGTATAACCGGACACCTCCATAGCGGCGACCATAAGCACTGGCATCTCTAACATTAAAGTTGCTAAAGTAGGTGCTCTTGTAGACAACGAAGTATACCGTCATTTTGGTGCCAGTAATGCGACGAAACGATACTTGATCCTGGATATCAGGCACAAACGTGATCGGGGTCGTTGCGCCTCGGATATATAGATGATATTGAGGTACGCCCTGGTCGTTGACTTCCCCTTCCAGCCTAGCCCAAGCTGCCTCTAAGAAGAGGTTATCCAAGCGTCCACTGAGACTAGTGAATTCATCGCTATGAAATTCGAGAGAGAAGCCTGGGTCTGTTTGGCAACCTGATTTACTCACGATTGCTACTACACCGTTGGTAGGAAAAGGAGAGGTCAAACTTAGGAGGTCTTGCTGTAGGTCTGTTACTTCTTCTTGTGTCCAGGGGTCTCGAATGCCTTCCAAGTATAGTGTCACGCCAGTAGCTGCTTCAGAATTAACTGTCCGACGCTCGTAAGTAACTGGTATGGTAGATATGTTTCTTCCGGCGCTAAATGCCTCCCAGTCGAAGTTCACCAACACCTTTTCCTTGCTACCGTCGGGACGTTCCGCAATGGTCGAGAGTGTCATCCGTCTGGATAGACGCCGGCTGGCGAACCTGCCGATACCTTTAGCACCTGTCAATGAACGGCAGAAGCGTGGAGAAATTGGATTTCTCACCTTTTCACTGCCAGCAATGCGCATCCAAGCTCTTTCGATGTCCTCGAAGGTCATCCCTGTGCCGTTGTCATCGACAATGATTGTGCCGCTTGGACTTGTCACCCCTTCAAAAAGAACCGCTACGCGTGTAGCATCAGCATCGTAGCCATTCTTGATTAGTTCAGCAAGGGCGACCGATGGGCGTGCTACCAAACGTTCGCCAAGTTGAAACAGGAGTGTAGCATCAACCTCAAAGTGCAAGACGCCCACATCTGTGGTCGTCTCATCACTTTGATGCAGCGGCTCATCGGACGAGCTATTTTTTCCACGTGTGTACGATCCCAATTTTCTGATCCTCTTGGCACGTGTGATTCTGGGAATAGCTCCTACTTTACGTCGTATTTTATCATCTACCATTCACTCTGCCTATACTTTGGAGCGGAGATAATCATAAACGATTTGACAGCGAATACCAACTATTAGTCCGGCTCATCATGAGGGACGTTTTGCGGCCACTTGCCCACTGCTAGATCGACAAGGATCACTGCGCAGACATTCCGCCCTACTCACAAGTGACCGCAACAGCATAGGTTATGTTTTCAGCCACGTTTTGTACAACGCAGGCTCTTGATCTATTCGCAGGCTTATCTGTGAAAATCGTATAGCCACTTTCTGGCCTCACTTTTTGGCCTCATAAGTAAGGCATTCTCAGTATCTGTGGCACGGTAGTAGGCTATAGAGCATGCGCAATATCTTTGTCCATTGATTCTCACTAACCACGGCCAATATTCTCATTATCTTTGGCGTGATTCTCACTAACTTAGGCATCCTACAACCGGACTGATGTAGCAGTTACACACTTCAAAATAGACTCGTATGCTCTTTGACAACAGCCCTGTATTAAGCTACGTTAATCCTGAGTGACCCGCTGTAGGACCGGTTGAAATAAAGCGACCAAAGCCCCACCCTGTCATCCTGAGCGTAGCGAAGGATCTCAGATGGTGGTTGTGCCTGGATGTTCAACTTCGTAACAGGTGGGTGCTCCGGGTTCATCATCATCCCTTCCCACCTTCTTGAGATCCTTCGCTACGCTCAGGATGACAGGGGGAGCAGGGTTCTAGTGCTCCGCTATTTGGAGTCCGCTTCAAAGGGCAATAGAGGTAAAAAAGGTAGAGGTACTGCATTGTTAGCGTCAGAAAACATAGAAATACAGCCCCAGGACACGCGGGAGATGTGCTCTCAATACTCCCTGTCGCACGGTGAGGACCCGATTGGCAGCGCCGTGGTGAACGAGCACTATGTCGTCATGGAACTGCCTATGCCCTGGCCCGCCGATGCCTGGCACACGCCTCAACTGCCTGCTGGGGTGCGCGAGGTGGCCCGGCTGGCCCAGGAGAACGGCCTGGATGTGCGCTCGCTTGCCATTGTGCCCGACGCTGAATACTCCCTGGAAGGGCATACCCGGCTCTTTCACTTCCACAGGCCGGAGGGCTATTTCTCCTGTTTCGACAAGCAGGAGTTCCTGGTGCCGACCGGGTTGGTGGCGGAGCTACTGGCTGCCCTGTACGCTGGGCCGGAGGCGCTTGCCCCGTTCGAGACGTACAGGCAGGACAGCGGGCACATTAGGGAGATGCTTGTCTGCACCCACGGCACGCGGGACGCTTGCTGCGGCAAGTTCGGCTACCCGCTATACGACGCCCTGCGCAACCACTACGCCCCCGCCTCCGAGGGCAGGCTGCGTGTCTGGCGAGTGAGCCACCTCGGCGGGCACCGCTTCTCCCCTACGTTACTGGACTTCCCCGGAGGGCACTACTGGGGCCGCCTCAACGCGCAGTCGGTGGCAACACTAATGACGCAGGACCGCCCACCGGAGAGCCTTCGTATGAACTATCGTGGCTGGGCGGGGCTTGATGCGCTGTCGCAGGTGGTAGAGCGGGAGATACTTGGGCTGGAAGGCTGGCGCTGGCTCGACTACCTCAAGTCGAGCAGAGTGCTTGATATGGGCGAGCACAAGGCATGGGCAAGGGTGCGCATAGATTACACCAGCCCGGATGGTACTGATATAGGAGCGTACGACGCCCTGGTGGAGCAGAACGGCACCGTCCTCTCCATAGGCTCTTGCCGGGGCAACGAGCCGCCTAAGGAACGCGAGCAGTATGGCGTAATTGAACTGGTCAAGCTGGACAACGTTGGGAAAGAGACGGAAACGCCAAGACGCCAAGACGCCAAGGACGCGCCAAGTTAAGATTGTGTAGGGTGAACAAGAAGGACCAGGGTACAGCATCATGTACCCTGGTCCTTTTGTTTAGAATACCCCTCCTAATCTCTGCGCGTCCTTGGCGTCTTGGCGTCTTGGCGTCTTGGCGTTTCCGTCTCTTCCGTCTACCGTACCGTGACGCTTTTGGCGAGGTTGCGGGGCTTGTCGGGGTCGGTGCCGCGCAGGAGGGCTAGCTCGTAGGCGAGGCGCTGTGTGATGGCGGTGGCGGCCAGGTAGTAGGCGTGGCCCTGCGCGGCGACCGGTATGTGGAAGTCGAACACCGGGTGGTTGCGCGGGCCGATGCCTATCACCTGCGCCCCCCGCGCCTTGACCTCGCCCGCGGCGGTGAGCATGTGCGCTTCGTCCGCGCCGTCGGGCGACAGCACCAGCACAGGCGTGCCCGGCTCCACCAGCGCGATTACTCCGTGCTTCAGCTCCCCTGCGGCGAAACCCTCGGCGTGGATGTAGGACACCTCTTTGATCTTGAGGGCCGCCTCCAACGCCATCGCGTGCCCCATACCCCGGCCCAGCAGGAACATGTGGTCGTGCGGAGCTACGCAGTGGGCCACGGTGCGCACCGCCTCGAGCCTGCCGTCGCTACCTTCGCGCAGGGCTTCAATGTCGCTCGCGGCCTCGATGAGGGTGGCCTTAGCTGCCTCGGGCTCGCCCGCGATTACGCTCGCCGCCAGCATCATGTAGGCTACTTTGGCGGTGAAGGTCTTGGTTGAGAGCACGCTGCGCTCCGGCCCCGCGCCCAGCATCAGGCGGAAGTTGGCTTCGCGGGTGAGGGTCGAGCCGGGTACGTTGGTCATCGCGCCTATGGCGGCCCCACGCGCGCGGGCCTCACGCACGGCGTCGAGCACGTCTATCGTTTCGCCACTCTGCGAGAAGGCCAGCACCGCATCGTAGCCCTTGATGAGGGGGGCGTACTTGCCGAACTCGTGCGGGTAGGCAGTGGTTACCAGCCTGCGGGCCTGGGTGGACAGCAGGTAGCTGCCGATCAAGGCGGCGTGGTAAGCGGTGCCGCAGCCCACGAAGTAGATGTTGCGCGACTCCGCCAGGAAGCTGGCGAGGGCGGTCGCCTGATCCATGCCTGTATTCGCTATCTCCCGCAACAGGTCGGGTTGCTGCCAGATCTCCTTTTCGAGGAAGTGGTTGTAGCCGTTTAGCTGGGCCTGTTCGGGCCGCCAGCGCACCTGCTCCACCTCCAGCGGCAGGGGCGTGCCGGTGAGGCTGTCTATGAGGGAGGCATGGTCGGGCCATAGGGACACTGCCTGCCCGTCGCGCACGAACACCAGCTTGTCGGTGTGGGCTAGCAGCGCCGCCTGGTCGGAAGCCAGGTAAGTGGCACCGTCGCCAATGCCGACGACGAGGGGCGAGCCGTTCTTCACAGCCGCAAGCTCGCCGGTGAGCACGTCGAGGGCGGCCAGGGCGTTGAGGCCGTCCAGCTTGAAGCTCACCCGGCGCAGCGCCTCGGCCAGCCTGCTCTCTACGTCGATAGGCAGGTGGTTTATGGCTTCGTATTCTTCTTCGAGCATGTGAGCCACGACTTCCGAGTCGGTCTCCGACCGGAACTTGTGGCCGCGCTCTTTTAGGCCCTCGCGCAGGGCGGCGTAATTCTCTACGATGCCGTTGTGGACGAGGGCGAAGCGCCCGGTGCAATCGCGATGGGGGTGGGCGTTGGCCTCGGTGACCGCGCCCGTGGTGGCCCAGCGGGTGTGCCCCAGCGCCAGCCCTGAATGGGGCATGTCGTCGGGCGCCGAGACTAGCTTGCCGACGTCGCGCACTGTGCGCACTCCGTCGGAGGTGCCCACGGCGATGCCCCACGAATCGTACCCGCGATATTCCAACGTCTTGAGGCCGCTAAATACCAGGTTGGCGGCGTCGATGCGCTCGCCCGTGTAACCAAAAATGCCACACATGTAGGTCTATCTCCTATTGGATGAGGAAGGGAGTGATGCGTAACGCGTAACACGTAACTCGTAAGAATAGGACGCGAACGCAAAGTCAGGCTACGTATCACGACTTACGTGTTACGTGTTACGCGTTACATTGGGTTGGTGAAGAAGGGGTAAAGAGAGCTTATGAACTCTGAAGTTTGAAGGAGATAGCACGAGCAGGTGCCCGGAGCGAAGGTGCTCCGCCACGCGCGTCCGGTTGGTGTCCTGGGGGTCGCCCTCCAGTTTTGTCCGGCGCTAACGACCGTGGTAGCCGGGAAGCCATCCGCCGAATATTTCTCTTGGCCTCCACCTCGTCAACTCACCGCCTCTACGATGAGTCCTGGCGCTACTAATCTATATGGCTCGATGTTGTGCTGCTCGCCGTCCCTCTTCTACTGGCTGTACCTCCTCAGGTGATGTTGGTGCCGTTGAGCACATCTATATGATAGCATTTTGGCTGTGCGTTTACAATTACTCCTTTGTGGTGAGTATAGCTACCCATGAGAGGTATTAATGGGGCGAGGGGTCCTATAGGCTTATACCCCTACCTGTGCGACTCCGCATTGCCCTGCGGGTAGTTGGGCGTTCCTACACGTCGGACATTACCGCCAGCGCATCCCCCGTAGCCGCGCCTTCAGCCGTGTTGTCGAATATGCACCAGGTCTGTACTCCGCGTGCCATACTTTCCGCCAACTTCCCCGCTATTGCTTCCAGGTAATCTGTAGGATACGCGGAATAGTAGATGCGCGGCGAGCCATGCAGGCGGTAGTACACCAGACCGCCCCAACCCCCAGGCTCGGCGGCTGCGGGCACTATCGAGGGGTCGGCGGCCACGCGGGCGACCTGGTGGGCCGACAGTATGGCGTCGGGTTCCGGTGCGAACCAGGTAGGGTGCCGAGGCTCGCAGGCAACGTCGCCGCTGAAGCGTTCCCGGAAGGCGCTGAAGAAAGCGTCTACCGTTTGCTCATCGAACTTAAGGGTGGGGGGTAGTTGTACCAACAGCGGTCCCAACTTCGGGCCGAGGTGCTCGCACTCAGAGAGGAAGACCTCTAGCTCGGTGTTAGCTTCGCGCAGACGGCGTATGTGGGTGATGGTCTTGGGCACTTTGACCGCGAAGCGAAAGCCTTCCGGCACCGAGGCGGCCCACCTCTCATAAGTCGCGGGTTTGTGCGGGCGGTAGAACGAGGAGTTGATCTCGACGGCTGGGAAGACGCGGGCGTAACGCTCCAGGTGCGTGCCTTCTTCGGGGAAGCACGCGGTATGCTCCTTCGGGATGCTCCAACCCGCGCAGCCTATATACAGATGATTCCTTGCCGGTTGTCTGGCGTCGAACTCCACGGTCACTTCTCCAATACTCACCCAGCTTTATTCCAAAAGATGGACGGAACAGTTCAGCCGCCCAGTCCCTCCGCGATCATCTCTTTCTGCTCCACGTCGCGTGCAGGCTGTGACTGTATCGCCCACCAGCACCCAAGCATGAGCACCGATAATCCTATGACGTATGGCATCAGCGTCCACAGCCCCAGCCCTTCCGCCAGGTTGCCCGCCACCCAGGGGAAGAAGGCCGCCCCCGCGCTACCGGCGCTTGCCACGAAGCCAATCGCGCTGGGCAGCACGCGTGGCGCTACCATGCGCGACAGGACGGCTATCACAGTGGGGAAGATCGGGCCGAGGCTGAAGCCGGTGAGCCATAGACCGGCCGCTGCCGCGATGGGCCAGGGTGGCAGCCACACCAGCAGCAGCCCGGCCATGACCCCGCCGAGGCAAAGCTGGATGAGGTTGCGGTCGCCCAGCCGTTTCGCCAGCCTGCCGAGCACCAGCCTCCCTACCGTGAGGCCCATCCAGTAGCCGCTGACGAACCAGCTTGCGGGGGTGGGGTCCACCGCCCGGTCCTCGGTGAGCAGGCTGTAGCTCCAGTTGCCCAGGCTCACCTCGCCGCCCACGTAGAGCAGCAGGAATATGGCGACAATCCACACCACCCTCAGCCGGAGCGTGGCCGCGAGCACGTTGCCTCCCGCGCCCGCGCCCTCTTCGTGCCGCACCCTGCCCACGCCTCGGAACGCGAACCACATACCGGCGAGGACCAACAAAGCGACGCTAGACCACCACAGGTAGACCGCGTTCCAGCCGAGTCTCAGGTCGAGGAACGCCTGGGCGACGACCGGACCGATGAGCGCGCCCAGCCCGTAGCATGCGTGCAGGTTGTTGAGCACGGAGGTGTTGTTGGGGAGGCCCGCGATGTAGGTGTTCAGCCCCGCGTCGAGCACGCCGAAGCCAAAGAAGAAGACGACGTAGAAGGCCAGCAGCAGGAAGAAAGGCAGCCCCAGCCCGATAGACACCGCGCCGGCGATGAACGCGCCCACGCCCAGCGTGAGGAAGAGCCGGGTGCCCAGCCTCTCCACGAGCAGGCCGCTGGTGAATGCCGCCGTCAGGTACCCCGACGTGCCGCACAGGAAGAGCAGCGACACGGTAGACTTGTCGATGCTGTAAGACCGCTGGATGCTGGGTAGCAGCACCCCAAGGCCCCCGTCGCTCGCGCCAATCAGCACGAACGCTACAAATGCCAACCCAACCCGCAGCCACACGGCCCTATCAGCACCCATACAGCTAGCATAACAGCCACACGCCCGCTCCGGCAACTTTGCTGATCCTAAACGTGAGGAGACGGAAACGCCAAGACGCCAAGACGCCAAGAACGCGCCAAGATAAGACAGGGTTTGGAGAATACAAAGAGGAGCAGGGCACATGTGTCGTACCCTGCTCCTCTTACTTAAATAACTATCCTAAATCTCTGCGCGTCCTTGGCGTCTTGGCGTCTTGGCGTTTCCGTCCAAGTAGTAGCATACGAGGAGCCCGTTGGATTTACGGCACGACTGCGTCTGTGTAGGCTAGCATGTCGCGGAGGCGGTAGGCGTTGTAGAGGGCCTGGCATTCGGGGTCGTTGTTGAAGTAGATGTAGGTCTCTATGCCGGTGCGGGCGTCGTTGGCTATGCGGTCGGCCCAGTACTGTAGCTCGCCTTCGGTGAGGCCGATGCCCCACTGGCCGCCGTGCACGCGCAGGTAGCGGAACGGCCCCACGTCCGGCACGTCCATCGGCGTGTAGTAGCCGCCAATGGCCCGGACGAGTGAATAGCCCGCGCTGCCCAGGATGTCGTAAATCTCGCCGTTGTACCAAGAGTAGTCGCGGAACTCGAAGGCGGCCTTGTGTCCGGGCGGCAGGTGCGAGATGAACGTACGGAGGCGGTCGGGGTTGGCTTTCCACCTGGGCGGCATCTGGTAGAGGTACGGCCCCATATTGTGGCCCAGGCCCTCGGCTGCTTCGAGCAGCGCGCGGACGGGTTCTTCCGGCTCGCTCAACCGCTTGAGGTGAGTGAGGTAGCGGCTCGCCTTGGTCGCGAACTGGAAGCCGTGGTGGAAGCCCGCCTGCTGCGCCCAAGCCTCGAAGTTCTGGCGCGTCGGCAGCCTGTAGAAGCTCCGGTTGATCTCCACCGTGGGAAAGACCGTGGCGTAGTGCCTCAGCCAATCGCGCTGCTTCATCTCCGGCGGGTAAAAACAGCCGATCCAGTGCTTGTACACCCAGCCGGAGGTGCCGATCCAGATCATCGCTATCGCTCCTGAAACGTGAAACGTGAAACGTGATGCGGTTAGCGTACTTAGCAGGTAATAGGCCAACCGTGTACGTTATGCCTCATCACGTTTCACGTTTCACGTTTCACGTTTCAGCCGCGACAGCCACCCTGCGCCCCAGCATGAGGGGAGCGGCGATGGCGGCGGCGAGGAGGCAGAGCAGGCCCGCGACGAGTGGGGGAGTCAGTATACCCAGGCCGTCGGCGATGAGGCTGAAGAGTAGGGGGCCTGCCGCGAAGCCGATGGAGCCTGCCAGGTTGAAGCCGCCCATAGCCACTCCGCGCTGCCCCGGCCCGGCGTAATCTCCCACGAGGGCGATGGAGGGCGGGTAGAGGATAGCCCCGCACAGGCCGCCGAAGGCCATGACCGCGTACAGCATCTCGGGTCCGACGCGGCCCACGAGCATGAGCATCAGGCCGTAGGCGACCGTGCCCAGGAGCATCGGCCTGGCGCGCCCGTACCGGTCAGCGATGATGCCGCCCAACGGGGAGAAGAGGGCGAAGCAGAAGAGGAACACCATCAGGTAGATGCCGCGCTGGGCAGGGCCGAAGCCGTATACCCTGTCGGCCAGGATGGGGAACTGGCCCACGAAGAAGCCCACGGTGAGCCGGTCGAGCATCGTGAAGGCGTAGGGAATGCCCAGGCGCGGGTGCTCGCGGAACACCAGCATCGAGCGGCGCAACGAGTAGCCGGGGGTGACCGCCTGGGTCTCTCGCACGCCCACCGCGATAACCACCAGCACGACCAGCAGCAAGGCCGCGCCCACCCAGAACGGGTAGGCCAGCGATATGCCCGCGAGCGCCCCACCAATCGGTGCGCCCAGGCCGTTGCCGAGCAGCATGCCCATCGTGAACACGCCAAGCGTCATCCCGCGGCGGCCCGGTGGGGCTATATCGAGCGTCATCGTCATCAGCATCGAGACCACCGCGATGCTGAATATGCCTTCGATGAAGCGGGCTGCATACAGCAGCCAGATGTTATTTACCAGCGGCATCAGCCCGAACATCACGCCCTGGCCGAGTAGGCCCATCAGCAGGAAAGGCTTGCGCCTGCCGCTCCGGTCGGAGAGCGCGCCCCATATGAAGGCGAACGGTATGTAGGCGAGGAAGTGCATCGTCTGGAAGAGGCCCTTGGCGGTGTTCTCCAGCTCCAGGTCGGCCCCGCCGTTGGGAAGCAGCCGCCCGACGAACTCCTCCAGTGGAGCCACGGGCAGCGTCAGTGTGAGCATCGCCGCGAACATGCCCAGCACCAGAAGTCCCAACTGCCTGACGTTGAGCTTAGCGGGGTCTGATGGTATGCTGTCGAACGTCTGTGGTGAAAGTTGTGGTTGTGCCTCTGCTTGCATCTTTGCGTCTCTCTTTATGCTTGTCTGTCCTCTATGTCGTTCACCTGCTTATTACCTCG
>DASVRN010000193.1:0-2841 GCA_036388595.1 Chloroflexia bacterium | reverse complement strand
GGCAACCTGGCCCAGGGCTGGGACGGCACGTTCGACAGCGACTGGGTGCTCATGGAGGCGCTCCCCTCCGACGTGGTGTGGCCGCAGTCCACCTGGACCGCCGAGCACTACCGCAGCGCCCTCACCGCCCTGGCCGACCTGCACGCCCGCTGGTGGGGATGCCCGCCCAACCCCACCGATTACCCCTGGGTGTGGACCCCTACCGGCCAGCACACCGAAAGCCTGGTGCGAGAGGCGCGGGAGTCGCTGCTGGAAATCGCGAAGCAACCCTGGGGCGAGAAGTTCTTCCCCGGCAACAGGCTACAGGTCTGGCTGGACGTGCTCGACAACCCCGCCTGCTTGCTGGACACGCTGACGGGCATGCCCCAGACCCTCATCCACGGCGACTACTGGCCCGGCAACATCGCCATGCGCGCCGATGGCCCCGCCGTGTTCGACTGGCAGCTTGTGGGGGTCGGCCCCGCGCCCTACGATTTGGCCTGCTTCCATTCGTCGTCGCGCTGGTGGTTTGGCCGCCTGCCCCTCTCCCTCACCGAGATGCGCACCTACTACCTGGCCCGCCTGAACGAGCAATTGGGCTACAGCGTGGACCGCTACCCCTTCGATATGGGCATGGACGCCGCCCGGGCCTGGCGCTTCGCAGTCCTCTGGCCCACGCCCATCCTGGAGCACCACGGCAGCCTGCTCGCCCAACTGCACCACATGCGCGCCACCGCCATAGAGCCTGCTTTCGCCTCGCTGAGACGGTGCCTGGGGTACATAGCTCACTGACGCATAGGGCAGAACATGAGCACCAACAAGCCTGACATAGAGGTGCGATTGGCAGTGCCGGAGGATGCCCCTGCAATCGCGTTGGTGCTGGCCGCCGCGTTCGCGGAGTTCGAGCCTGCCTACACTCCCCAGGCTTTCAGTGCAACCACCCCCACAAGCGAACATATTCTCGACCGCTTCCATGAAGGCCCCGTGTGGGTCGCTGTGCACGAGGACTGTATAGTAGGCACGGTGGCTGCTGTCCCAAGAGGTGAGAGGGTGTACGTGCGCAGCATGGGCGTCCTTCCGTCAGCGAGGGGCAAAGGAATAGGCGGGGTGCTTTTGAGGCAGGTTGAAAGTTTTGCCGCCGAAGGTGGTTACAAGAGCCTCTTCCTGAGCACCACGCCCTTTTTAGCTGCCGCTATCGCCCTATACGAACATTTCGGCTTCACGCGCACCAGCGAAGGCCCGCACGATCTGTTTGGCACGTCGCTCTTCACTATGCAGAAGGACTTGTCGGCGGCAGACTAGAAGACAAACAGCCTGGCTGTGCCAACGTTGGACCCTGAGACTATCCCCACTCTGTCATCCTGACCGCAGTGAAGGATCTCAAGAAGGTGAAGAGGTATGCTGTTGAACTGCGAGGACCAAGCCCCTTCTTTGTCATTCTGAACGCAGTGAAGAATCTCGTCCTCCATGCAGGTGTTTCACCTTTCCTTCGCGCTGATGTCGCTTGGAGAAAGGGGTTACCATGTGCTGAGGGACGAGATTCTTCGCTGCGCTCAGAATGACAAGGGCGTGGCTTGGTCCTCTCATTCAACAGCATTCCTACTCACCTTCTTGAGATCCTTCACTGCGTTCAGGATGACAGAGTGGGACTTGGTTCGTGTAAACGGGTTTGCAACAGGTGTGGGCGGCACAGTACGTGCATTGACTGCTCTACGCCATACGAATATACTTAGCGTATACTTATGGTATCGTGGCCCTTTTGCGGCCCATAATTCGACCCCAACAAACCCCGACCTCAACGAGGAGGCCCTTTACATGGATTTCGAGCTTTCCCCGGAACATAAGCTATTCCGCGACACCGTTCGCGACTTCGCCGACAACGAAATCGCCCCCGGCGCTATCGAGCGCGACAAGACCCACGAGTTCCCCCACGACATCATCAAGAAGATGGCCGCGCTTGGCCTCATGGGCGTGCCCTTCCCGGAGGAGTACGGCGGAGCGGGCGGCGACACCATCTCCTACGCCATAGCGGTGGAAGAAGTCTCCCGCGCGGACGGCTCACTCGGCCTTACCCTGGCGGCGCACACCTCGCTGGGTGCCTCGCCCTTCTACCTGTTCGGCACCGACGAGCAGAAGCGGAAGTACCTCGTACCGCAGGCGCGGGGCGAGATGATAGGGGCGTTCGGCCTCACTGAACCGCAGGCAGGCTCGGACGCTGGCGGCACCAAGACGGTGGCCGTGCGCGACAACGGCGAGTGGGTCATCAACGGCTCCAAGCTGTACATGACTTCGGGCCGCATTGCGGGCGTAATGGTTATCACCGCCAAGACCGACCCCAACGCAACCGGCTCCAGGGGCATCTCCTCGTTCGTAGTGGAAGGCGACACGCCGGGCGTGACCTTCGGCAAAGACGAGGACAAGATGGGCCTACGCTCCTCCATCACGTCCCCCGTCTTCTTCGAGAACGTGCGCGTGCCCGCCGAGAACATGCTGGGCGCGGAGGGCGAGGGCTTCAAGGGATTCCTGGAAATCCTGGATGGCGGCCGCATCTCCATAGGCGCGATGGCGGTGGGGCTGGGGCAGGCGGCCCTCGATGCCGCGATACGCTACTCCAACGAGCGCGAGCAGTTCGGCCAGCCTATCTCCAACTTCCAGGCGGTGCAGTTCATGCTGGCCGACATGGCGACCAAGCTGGAGGCCGCCCGCCTGATGGTCTATCAAGCAGCCTGGATAAAGGACCAGAAGAGGCCGTTCACCAAGCAGGCGGCTATGGCTAAGCTGTTCGCCTCGGAAGTGGGCGAGGAAGCCTGCCACAAGGCCATCCAGGTGCACGGTGGCTTCGGCTACATCACCGAGGCCCAG
>DASVRN010000192.1:0-7398 GCA_036388595.1 Chloroflexia bacterium | reverse complement strand
CGCCAGAAGCCGGGTATGGTCTCTTGTAGCGAGTCGGGACGCGACATGGCTACAACCTCACCCTCTCCGCGACATTGCTCGGCACACGCCCGGTGCTTGCTATCTCTAATATGCGGGCTGCCACGGAGTCCCAGGTGTGGTCCCTGAGTACGCTACGCCGGGCCTCTTGCCCGAGCCTTGTCCGTAGCTCAGGGGCGTTGCACAGCCTGTACAGGGAGGTTGCCAGGGCTTCGGGGTCGCCGGGCGGGCAAAGCAGGCCGTTAGTCTCGTGCTCTATAACATCCTCCAATTGCCCGATCCTGCTGGCGACCACCGGCAGGCCCGCCGCCATGTACTCGTACACCTTGAGCGGCGAGAAGTAAAAATCGTGCCTGGCGGGGTAGGGCGCGACAGCCACGTCCATCTCGGAGAGCAGGCCCGGCACCGCGTTGGGCTGCACGGCCCCGGTGAACCGCGTAAGGTGCAGCAAGCCACGCCTCTCCAGCTCCTCCCGCATCCTGTCGCCCTCCGGCCCCTCGCCCACGACGAGCAACCGGGCGTCTTGGGTGCGACGGCACAGCAGGTCGAACGCCTCCACCAGCACAGTAAGGCCATGCCACGGCTTGAGCGTGCCCACAAATCCCACCGTGAAGGTGCTGGCGTCCTTGCCGTCGCGGGTGCCGTCTATAGCGGCGAAACGCGCGGGGTTGACGCCATTGGGAACAACCTGGACCCTGCCGAGTGCCGCCGGGTAGCCGTCTAAGTAGGCCGCCACCTCGCGTGAGACGGCAAGTAGCGCCGTGGCCGCCCCAAACGACCTGTTCGCCACTTGCTCGGCTAACGCGCGGTCCATCAGGCCCCGGTGCTCGGCCTGTTCCTCGATGAGGGGTGCGTTCACCTCCAGCAGGCCGGGTATGCCCTGTTCGCGGGCGAACTCCATACCGGCGTAGCTCCACAACGAATACCTCTCGCATACCAGGTCGAAAGGCCCGGCGTCTCGCAAGGTTTCAAGTACAGTCTCGTTTGCTGCGAAAGCGGCCTGCTCCCGCTCGGTTCTCTCCCCCTGCGCCTGCGCGGGCAGATCGTACACCGCCACCTCTTCCAGGCCCTCGGGAGGCGCGCCCCCGGTGCGTGTGGCGAAGAGTGTCACATGGCTTCCCCTGCCCAGTAAGGCCCTGATAACCTCCTGCACGTGTACCGAAGCGCCCTTGCTGCCAAAGACGGGGATACCAGCGTCGGCGCATACGTAAGCCACCCGCGTGCCCATGCTCACGCTCATGCCGGCGCTCCTGACGCTCCCGCAGGCTGAAGGTCGCGCGCCTGCTTGGCAGCATGTCCGAACAGGGCGCGCTGCCGTATGGTGTTCCGCTCTACGCTGAACTCTTCCTCTATGAGACCGCGGGCGCTCCGGGCGATATTGACGCGTAGCTGCCTGTCGTTCAGGAGGCGCTCTATCGCCTCGGCCAGCCGCGTGGGGTCGTGCTGGGGCACCATCAGCCCGGTCTTGCCGTCCCGTAGCACCTCCGGTATACCCGTCACATCCGTGGAGATGCAGGGCGTGCCCAGGGCCATCGCTTCCAGCAACACGGTGGGCAGGCCGTCACGGTTGCCATCCGCCCCCACCACGCAGGGTGCCGCGAACACCGCCGCCCCGCCGACGTACTGCTTTACCTCGAATTGCGGCTTTGGCCCCATCAATTCGACCGTCCCGCTAAGTCCCAGCCGCTCTATCTGCTCGCGCAGCTTGGCCTCTTCTTCCCCCGTGCCGATTATCAGGCAGCGGAAGTCCACTCCCTTACGCACCAGCAGCGCGCACGCGTACACAAGATCGCAAAAGCCCTTTTTCTCGACCAGTCGCCCCACGCCGACCACCAGGGGCGGGCGGTCTGCCGGGGAGGTGTATGGAAACTGGTCCAGGTGCAGCCCGTTGTAGATGCGCTTGATTTTGGGCCGGGCGCTCCCGCTTATCTCCGTGAGGTAGTCAACGTTGTATGCGCTGACCGTGACCACCGCCGCCGCGTCCTCCAGCTTGCGCCGCAGGTCCTCCGCGTTCACGCTCTCGTGGAAGATATCCTTGGCGTGGGCCGTGAAGGTATAGGGCACGCCCGCGAAATGAGCGGCCAGCCGGGCCACGCTCGTAGCCACACTGGCAAAGTGGGCGTGCAGGTGCGTTATACCCCGCAGCTTGACCTCTTTCGCCAGGACCAATGCCTGGTACACGTCGCGCACGTCCTCGCCCTTAGCCACTTCCAGGCCGGAGCACACACCCGGCAGCAACTCGTTTGCTTGCTGGATGGCCGACCAGAAGTCCGCCGCTTTCAGGCCGTAGATGGGCAGGTAAGTAACGGGCGCGCGCACCTGCGATATGGCGTCCTGGAAGTGGTCGTCGTTAGGCGGGCGCAACGAGAAGATGTCAATCTGCACCCCCGCCGCCTCGTGCGCCAGTATCTCGTTCACCACGAATGTCTCGGAGTAGCGCGGGTACCGCTTCAACACGTATCCGACTCTCAATGGCTGGCTATTATAATTGTCTGACATGGCGTGCATGTCCCCCTTTAATCCTGTTGCTATTGTGACTTTTCTATTGCAAATTCGGTGTAGGCGCGCCCTCGGCGTAAAGGGAGCGCAGGTCCGGCACTCTGCCCGTGCGGTAGCCGTTGCGCAGCTTCCCCTGCGGCAGCGCGCCATAGACGAAGTCGGGCACCGCCGCCAGGCGCTCGTCATGCCGGTCGGCAAGACATTCCGCCAGCGCCTGCACCGACCTCTGAGCGCCGTCCAACCGGAAGCCTTCCCAGGCGGCTCCCGGAGGCTCTGCCAATGTGCGTTCGATAATATCCAGGAGTTCGCCACCCGTTACTGTCTCGCTGTCCGGTGCCGTGGCGACCCAGCCCCTGGAGGCGAACAGGTCGGCGCGCATCTTCTGCTCCTGGCTCGGCCCGTGCCGGGGCACCACCACGACCGGTTTGCGCGCCAGGGCCACTTCCATCAGGCTGTTGTAGCCGCCCATCGTCACCACCACGTCCGAGGCCGCCACGTACCGCCGGATATCGCCTACCTCGGTCCTGATGCTAACCGGCAGCCCCTGGGCCTCTTCCCTCACCGCGTTGCGTGTGTCGCGGTCCATGAGGGGGCCTAGCACCACCAGGCTGTCGAAGGAGGGCGCATCGCCGCGTGCCTCCACCTGTTCCCGCAGCCCGCGCAGGTAAGAGCGTACGACGGGAGCCGCGTCCTGCCCGCCCCCGCCGGTCACCAGCACCAGGCGAGACGTTGTCAGGTTGAGCCGCGCCCGCACCTTCTCCGGCGCTTCATGCGGCGAGTCGTTCACCACGTAGCCGCAGTACCGGGACATGGCCGCTATCTTCTCCGGGAACTCATAGGCGCTCACGCTATCGAACACAGCGGGGTCGCCGTAGACCAGCACCCGGTCGTACCACTCTTCTATGGCTTCAGCGGTGCCATGCTGCTGCCATAACCTGGCTACCGTCTCGGGCGAGTCGAGGATGTCGCGCAGGCCGAGCACGCAACGGGTGCCTATCGCCTTCGCCACTTTTAGCGCGGGCACCAACTCTCCGGCGGGGCCGAGGGGCAGGTAGTCAGCGACAAAGAGGTCCGGCTGGTAGCGCAGCATCACTTCGCGCAGCACCGAGGCACGTATGCCGTGGGCCATGTCGGCGCTTATCGGCAGGCTGCGAGGGCTCCAACAATCGGTCGCCACCTTGCGGATTGAAGGTAATTTGATATAGTCGAGGCCGGGAAGGTCTTTCCAGAAGGGGAGGGAGGCGCTGCCCACCGCGAGCAGGATGCCGCTGTTGGGGTATGCGTCTCGGAGGTTCTGCGCCAGCGTGGTGGTCCGGCGCAAGTGGCCGAGGCCAAATCCATCGTGGCAGTACATCAGCACCCGGGCCGGGCGCGCGCCGGGGGTGGGGCTTGTCGGGTTGTTCGGCTGCATTGCTGCACTCCAGCTAGGGCCAGGGCCGGGACAACCCGGTCCTCCCACGTCGAGGGTTGTTTGTCGGGAGGACATCGGGAGGACTTGTTAACGCTTGTTAACCCGCATACGCCCTGGGGTTACATGAGAGCGCCTTCTTCCCTGCATTCCGGTCATGACGTTGTGCTACGCAGCAGGACCTAGAAAGTGACGACCACCCTGTATAGACTGGTTCATAAAGGGGGATTTGCTCACGCCTTGTCGCGCGCCCGGCGTGCTACAGGGGGTAATAAGCAGGCACTGTGCCACATGTGGAAAACTCAGAAGGTCTGGATAATCGGCACCGCTGACCATCCCCTCCAGGTCCTGGTTATCTCTTGCTTCTGCGTGTGGAGGTAGTAACGGCCCGTGTCACCGCGGCGAGAGTAGCTCAACGCGGAGATAGGGCGGCTGTTGAGGGCTGGCTAACCCTCTTCTGCGCAGGGCAGCGGCAATCCACGCCAGCAGCAGCCCGTTACAACTTTAGTAGCACCCCAAGTACCTACCTTTGTATGCAGCAGGGTAGTATAAGATCGCCCTATTATTATGGAAAAAGCTATGATCGAGGGAGATAATAATGAAGCGTGTATTGCCCGTGCTCTTGCTTGCCACTTTGCTGCTGTCAGCCTGTGGAGGCCAGCCCTCACCCACCCCCGTTGCACCAACGGCTGCCACCGACGAGCAACCCACCACACAGACACAGGCCGAACCCACTGCCATGTCTGTCCCTACAGTGCCAATCACCACAGATACCGGCAAGCCCAGGCCTGGCTGGGTTACAGGTAAAGCTACCGACTCGCAGGGCAACCCCCTCACCGATGTCTCAATTTCGATGTACGGTACTACAAATGCAGGCTCGAACACCTATTTCAGCGCCCAGGTGGACGAGGCGGGTCACTATGCCCAGGAAGTGTCCAACGGCGGGTACGAAGTAACGGCATATGTCACCAGGCAGTACAAGGACCACACCTATAACCTCTGGCTACACCCCGTAGATAACGTCAGCGGCACAAAGCAGTCAACAGCCGAGGGTCTGGTCAAGGATTTCGTCTGGCGCATCTCCGGCTCCACACCGAGGGCGAAGAAAGCCCCCAAAGATCCAGGCTCCTACTATGGCGGGATAATAAGCATGGGTGGCGAGGGCGCATACCGCATGTCGTACGACGTAGGGTCTACAGCCCCGGAGTTCGAGTATCCCGCAGGCTCCAAAATCGAGCTGGAGCTTACTCCATCAGGCCCGCTGATGGACGGCAGCCAGGGTCAAGTAGTGAAGCGTAATCTCGACCCGGCCAGGTTAAACGGAGCGGTGGTAGCAGACGTACCTCTAGGCGAGTACACAGCCAAAGCCACCATGATAGAGAAAGACGGCACAGCGTCTCCCCTCCGCTTAGCTATGCGCGATCCCGAAGGTGGCTTCGGTGATAAAGTCGAGCCAGTGGATGCCGTTTCAATAACCTTCCTACCCCAACCTGTAGGAGATTACGGCCTATCCCCTGTGAACCTGTTCGTGTTGCCTTAGAAACCGGAGGCTATAGACTTAGACCATCAGCCCTGTGTACAGCACCCCACGTTGCGTTGTAATCCTGAGCCTCTTTGGACTTCGGTCTGAAGAACCGGGAGTCTATAGCTGCTGCCGACTTGCCGTGAAAGCTGCCACGAATGCTCGGAGCGAGCTGCATACGAGTCACGACTTTATGGTGTAAATACAGCCACATGGCAGCTTAGTTACGCGCTACTTCCCGATGCAGAAGTTGCGGAAGATCTCGTCCAGCAGGTCCTCACCGACAGTTTCGCCGGTAATCTCCCCCAGGGCGTTGAGGGCGCTGTGGAGGTCCACGGCCACGAACGCGGCTGGCGAGCCACTCCGGGCCGAGTCGAGAGCCTCCGAGACGTGGCTCCTGGCCCGTTCCAGCGCATCCTTGTGCCGCACGCTCGTGACCATCGCCTCGTCACCCGCTCGTGTGGCCTTGCCGCTCAACACCAGGTCGGCGAGCTTCTTTTCTAGCGCATCGGTGCCTCCCGGTGTGGCCGCGGATGCGCTGACGACCTCTACCCCATCAAGCATCCCACTCAATTCTCTTTGGTCGATCACCAGGGGCAGGTCGCTCTTGTTTATCACTGCCACGCGCATGCTAGGGGCGATCTCTGCCACCTGGGCAATTAACGCGCTGTCCGCATCGGCCAGTGGTTGCGACCCATCGAACACGAGCAGCGCCAGGTCGGCGTTAGAGAGTGCGCGGCGGGTGCGGTCCATGCCGATGCGCTCTATTGGGTCGTCGGTGTCGGCTTCGTGGCGCAGCCCAGCGGTGTCGGTGAGCACGAGGGGCACGCCGCGCACGTTGGCGACCTCCTCCAAAGTATCGCGGGTGGTGCCGGGGATGGGCGTGACAATGGCCCGCTCGGTGCGCAGCAAGGCGTTGAGCAGGCTCGACTTGCCTACGTTCGGCCTCCCCACGATGGCCGTTCGCACCCCCTGCCGCATGACTATCCCCGTGCTCGCGCTGGCGATGAGCGAATCCAGGTCGGCCAGTGCCTCGTGCAGTTCGGGGGTGACGTCGGCGGGAGGCACGTCTTCTTCGGGGAAGTCGATGTTGGCCTCGAGGTGGGCAAGCGCGTGCAGCAATTTGGCGCGTATGCCCTTCACCCGCGCCGAAACGCCGCCCCCAAGCTGCTCTACCGCCAGCCGCAACCCCTCGCCGGTACGCGCCTGTACTACATCCAGCACCGCCTCGGCCTGCGCCAGATCTAACCTACCATTCAGGAAGGCCCGCAGGGTGAACTCGCCCGGCTCGGCCACACGCGCCCCTTCTCGGAGGCACAGCGAAAGGACAGTCTGTAAAGGCACGGTGCCGCCGTGGCAGTCTATCTCCACCACGTCCTCGCGGGTGTAGGAGTGGGGCGCACGCATGAGCACCGCCAGCACCTCGTCCACCTTCGCGCCACTCGCCGGGTCGCTGACATATCCGAAGACCAGCCGGTGCGACTCCATCTCGGTTGGTCGCAGGCTTCTGCCGGACGCGGGCATGAACATGCGCGACAATATCTCCGCCGACGCCGGGCCGCTGAGACGTATGGTGCCGATACCGCCCTCTCCCTGGGGCGTGGCTATGGCTGCGATAGTGTCCTGGTACATGGTTCTGAAATGTGAAACGTGAAACGTGATGCGGTTAGTGTTATTGGGTACGTGAATATGAAGCTGGTTCTATTACGGGACCATCTCCCCCTCTGTCATTCTGAACGTAGTGAAGAATCTCAGATGCTTCTCATACGCAGCCGCTGAACCTTCAGCACTATAGCCCGTACGTTCAGCACCAGCCCCTCCCCACCTTCTTGAGATCCTTCGCTACGCTCAGGATGACAGGGGCCACCTTTGGTCGCTGCAACAGTAACATGCCCGTATTCACGTACCCAGTATAGCAAGCCGCATCACGTTTCACGTTTCACGTTTCAGA
>DASVRN010000191.1:0-8042 GCA_036388595.1 Chloroflexia bacterium | reverse complement strand
TAAGAAGACCGAGTACCGCGCCAGGGAAATGGGTTTTGTGTTCCAGAGCTACAACCTCCTCCCCGTGCTCTCGGCGGTCGAGAACGTAGAGCTACCGTTGCTGGTAGCGGGCACTTCTGCCAGGGAGGCCAGAGTTCTCGCCCTCGAAGCCCTGGACATGGTAGCAATGGGCGATCGAGCGCGCAACAAGCCCGCAGAGCTTTCGGGAGGCCAGCGCCAGCGTGTGACCATAGCCCGCGCCCTCGCGAACAAGCCATCGATAGTGTGGGCTGATGAGCCGACCGGCGCGCTCGATACCGAAACGGCAGACGAGGTGATGAACGTGATCCTCAAGCTGAACCGGGAGAACGGGCAGACCTTCGTGTTCGTGACACACGATCCACGTATCGGCGCTATGCTCGACCGCGTGATCAACATGCGCGACGGGCTTATTGTTTAACTAACGGTTTAGCTTTCACGAGCTTACTCGATCGAGGAGATCACAATGGAAAACATTTTTGGCATACAGATGGGCACCCTCGCTCTCGTGCTCGCCCTCCTGCTGGGGGTACTCATGACGCCGGTAATCTTCACCGTGTTGTTCAAGCGGGTGATGTTCCGTATAGGCATCCGCAACATCCCGCGACGCAGGGCACAGACCCTCCTGATCGTGCTCGGGCTGATGCTCTCCACCCTGATCATGAGCAGTGCCTTCGGCTTCGGAGACTCATTCTACTACTCGATCAAGAAGGGTGTCTACGACCAGCTTGGCCCCGTCGACGAGACCCTGGCGATCAAAGGCGCAGCAGGCGCCGTCGCCCAGGTCCCATTCTCAGAAGCCACCTACGCTCAGGTCGCCGCTAGGCTCGCGGGACACTCAGCCCTGGATGGCTACGTTCCGAGCGTCAAAGGTCCGGCCGCAGTCTACTTCGGAGAGCGCAGTGAGCCTGGTGCCCAGGTCGTGGGCGTGCCGTCGGGCCAGACCCTACAAGAACTCCAAGCACAAAACGGCGTAACATTCGCCGCCCTTCAAGCTGGGGAGGTGCTGATTAATGAGCGGCTTGCCTCTGCCCTCAGCTTGAAGGCAGGCGACTCTGTGCAGGTATACGCCGGTCCCAGCCCCGCACAGTTCCGGGTGGCCGGCATTCTCGCAAACGGGGGGCTGGCAGGGACAGGGCCGCAGGTTACCGCTCCGCTGCCCGTCGTGCAGGCCGCTGCCGGACTGGAAGGCCAGATCACCTCCATTCTCATCTCCAACCGTGGGGGTGTAGAGGAGGGCGCTGCCGCAACTGATGAGGCCATGATAGCCCTGACCGCCGCCATCGCCGGCACTCCCCTCTCGGCGGAGCCGGTCAAGCAGACCGCCATCGTGGCCGCCGAAAGCACGGCCAACATCTTCACCACCCTCTTTATAGTGTTCGGCCTCTTCAGCGTCATGGTCGGCGTACTCTTGATCTTCATGATCTTCGTTATGCTCGCGGCTGAGCGGCGGCCGGAGATGGGCATTAGCCGCGCCATCGGCACAAAGCGCCGCCACCTGATCCAGAGCTTCCTCGCGGAGGGGGCTGCCTATTCGATCCTCGCGGCTGCCGTCGGCTCAGGGCTGGGCGTGCTCGTCTCCTGGGTGCTGATAGACTTCATGGGCAACCTGGTCGCCGGTGTGGGTGGGTGGAACACGGGCTTCGACGTGCAGCCCCGCAGCCTGATTGTCTCTTACTGCCTGGGCATGATCATCACCTTCGTAACGGTGATCTTTAGCTCCTGGCGCGTGTCCAGGCTGAATATTGTCGCGGCGATACGCAACCTGCCCGACATCAAGGTGACTCGCACTCGCTCCCGCGGGACCGTGCTAACGGGTCTGCTGCTCCTGGGATCCGTCGCGCTCGGAGTATCGGGTTGGCTGAACATCAGTGCGCCCGCCTTCTGGATCGGCACGTCCATGGCGATCATCGCGGCGGGATTGCTGGCGGTCCGCTTCGGTGTGGCGGAGCGGCTGGCTTACTCCGGTGCGGGCCTGGCCCTCATGACCGTGTGCCTCGGTAGCTTCTACGTAGACGACTATGTCACCCGGCTTGCGGAGCTGGGCGGTGGGATAGAGATGTTCTTCCTCTACGGGATGATGCTCGTGACCGGTGCGGTCTGGGTGACGATGTACAACGCGGGCAGCTTGATCACGGGTATCGCGGCGCTGTTCCGTCGCTCGAAGACACTCGCCCCTGTGCTCAAGACCGCGTTCGCCTACCCGCTGGCATACCCCTTCCGCACAGGCCTCACCACGGCGATGTTCGCACTCGTCGTCTTCTCGCTCGTGATCATGTCGGTCATCACTTCATCGTTCCTGAAGGACGCTGAGGGGATCAACAAGTGGGCGGGAGGCTTCATGGTAAAGGCTACAGCCAACCCAAACAACGCACCACAGGACATCGCGACGCAGCTCGCCGCCGAGCCCGCACTGCGCGACATGGTCGCGGGAGTTGGCACAGTAGCGGTGGCACCAGCCGAGGGGCAGCAGCAGGGATCGACCAAGGAGTACGGCGCGGTGGCGCTCAAGGGCGGCGACCCCTACTTCATGGCGAACTCGCAGTACACGATAAAGGTACGTGCCGAGGGCTATGCGGATGACCGGGCGATCTGGGAGGCCATGTTGAAGGACCCCAGCCTGGCGGTGGTGACCGCCAAAACCGTGCCGGCGAATGGCGACTTCGGTGAGACCTTGCCCTTCATGCTTGAGGGCGTGAAGCTCGATGACAAGTCGATGCAGCCGGTAACCGTGATGCTACGCAGCCCCATCGACGGCAAGAGTGCGGCGTACACGATCATCGGTGTACTCGACGAGAACAACATCCTCGGGATAGGGGCGGTGTACACCTCGCTGGACGGGCTGAAGCGAGTGGCAGGCGGGAACGTCTCCGCGAGCGAGTATTACTTCAAGCTGATGCTGGGGGCCGATGAGGTCGCAGCCGTGCAGGCTGTAGAGACCGCCTTCGCAGGCAACGCGATGCAGGCTAAGTCGCAGACCGAAGCGTACAACGAGCTAAATGCCATCATCCAGGGCATCATGCTGCTGATCCAGATGTACATGGGCCTTGGCCTGCTGGTGGGCATCGCGGCGCTGGGCGTGATCGCTATCCGCTCGGTGGTGGAGCGGCGGCAGCAGATCGGGGTGTTGCGGGCTATCGGGTTCAAGCGCTGGATGGTGCAACTCGGCTTCATGATCGAGTCCTCCTTTATCGCAATGATGGGCATCGCCATTGGTGTAAGCCTGGGCGTGGTCCTGTCGTACCTGATGATGAACGATCCTGCCCTAGGCGCTGGCACCACCACGTTCAACCTGCCGTGGCTGCGGCTGGGCGTGATCATCCTGGCGGCGTATGTAGCTGCCGTGCTGATGACGTACCTACCGGCTCGCCAGGCGGGCAGAGTACCTGTAGCCGAGGCGTTGCGCTTCGACTAAGCATCACAACACAGTGGCGAGGCAGGGCTCGCCCAAAAGCCCCCTGTTAGAACTTTGTACCGTACCCAATTTCAACAACACGTATCGCATAAGGAGGATTCTCAAAATGAAGGCAATTGTAGCAACAAAATATGGTTCACCTGAGGTTCTAGAACTGAGAGAAGTAGCAAAACCCGCTCCCAACGACAATGAAGTCTTGGTAAGAGTCTATGCCACAACCGTAACAGCAGGGGACTCGAGGGTCCGAAGTTTCACCGTTCCCCCCTCAGCCTGGCTCCCCGCTCGACTAGTGCTAGGTCTAACAAAGCCAAAGAAGACTATCCCCGGGATGGTGTTAGCCGGAGAAGTTGAATCGGTGGGCAGTGAGGTGAAACGCTTCAAGAAGGGTGACCAGGTGTATGCATACGATATAACCCGCTTGAGTACGTATGCCGAGTACGCCCGTGTGCCGGAAAACAGTGCGCTGGCACTCAAACCGACTACGGTCACCTATGAGGAAGCCGCCGCCATTCCCTTCGGGGCTATTACCGCCTTGCATTTCCTAAGACAAGGCAAGATCCAAAGCGGCCAAAAAGTGCTGATCTATGGCGCTTCTGGCAGTGTCGGGACGTTTGCGGTTCAGCTTGCAAAGCACTTCGGCGCCGAAGTGACCGGGGTATGCAGTACGACGAATGTAGAATTGGTGAAATCCCTGGGAGCTGACCATGTCATCGACTACACGAAAGAGGATTTCACCAGGAGCGGTGAGACGTACGACATCATTTTTGACACAGTAGGCAAGAGTCCGCTTTCAGCTAGTTTGAGGTCGCTCAAGAAGGAAGGCATCTATCTTCAAGCTGTTGCCGGGCCGGCACAACTTATCCAGATGCGGTGGGCCTCCATGAGGAGCGGCAAGACGCTCATCGGTGGAACAGCGGTCCCAAAGGCGGAAGATCTCATCTACCTCAACGAGCTGGTTGAAGCAGGGAAGATTAGACCTGTCATTGATAGGTGCTATCCACTGGAGCAAATGGTCGAGGCTCACCGGTATGTTGACCAGGGACACAAAAAGGGTAACGTCGTCATCGGTTACACTACCCCCGGTGGAACGCGTTCTTACTCCTCTGCCCAATAAAACTATTAAACTTGAGTGCTGACGGTTACGACGCTCACGACTGCCTCGTAAACGTCAGCACAACACATAACCTGGAGAATGTTTATGAGACAGGACGCAATCATCATTGGCGGGAGCTTCGCAGGACTGTCCGCAGCCATGTATATAGCGCGGGCGCGGCGCTCGGTCTGCATAATCGACACAGGATCTCCTCGCAACCGCTTTGCGGCACACTCTCATGGCTTCTTCGCCCAGGATGGCAGCGAGCCGGGCACAATGCTTGCCACGGCGCGAGCACAGGTTGCAGCCTATCCCACGGCTGCCTTCCTTGAGGGAGAAGCCATTAGCGCCGCGCGGGAGCCGGACGGCTTCTCAGTCAAAGTGGCGACGGCTGAAGTGCTTGAAAGTCGGAGGTTGGTGCTCGCCTTCGGTATCTCGGACGAACTGCCTGCCATTCCCGGACTGGCTGAGCGTTGGGGCAAATCGGTGCTCCATTGTCCATACTGCCACGGGTTCGAGTTCAGTGGTCAGCGAATGGGCGTGCTGTACATCTCGCCAAGGTCTATTCAGCAAGCGATACTAATTGCCGACTGGGGGCCAACTACCCTCTATCTGAATGGTGCTCCCGAGCCTGATGATGAGTCGCTAGCGCAGCTGCAGAAGCGTGGGGTCGCCATTGAGCCTTCGCCAGTGAGGGCATTGCATGGCGAAGGTGCCCAGCTATCCGCCATCGAACTGATCGACGGGCGAACGTCAGGCGTAGATGCGCTCTACCTGGGCCCACGAACTCGCCTGAACAGCGATATAGCGCAGCAACTAGGCTGTGAATTGGAGGAGGGCGTATTCGGGAGCATCATCCGCACCGATGACGCGAAGATGACCACCGTACCCGGTGTCTACGCTACAGGCGATATCACGCGCTCCGTCCACAACGTGACATGGGCAAGCGCTGATGGCGTCACCGCGGGCATGGCTGTGCACCGCTCGCTGGTTTTCGAATCAGGCACCTAAGCGATCTGACCTACGTTTACGTGTCATTTGGCGTGTTGGTTACGGATGGTGTCTTGATTACGGTTGGCGTGGTGCCCTATAAATCTAAGACCATGCACAAGCTAAGTAGGCTTGCTCCTGTTTACTGTTCGGTTGGTACTGCTACTCCGTTCCCGACTTGATCTTTCGACCCTAGAATTGGTGTCAAAGCGTCCCTTTTCGAGACATTTTTGTGAAGCCGTACAGGGGGTGCTACTCATGTGTGAGTAGCAGTCTCAAAACTCATATTCAAAATTAAAGTCTCACTATAGCCAGCAGTGAGACTTTTGAAACGTCGTTTATATGTTTGTAAGTTATGCGCTGCCCTCCATTCTAATCACTTAGATATGGAGGGCAGCGCTCCGGAGGAAAGTGACCTGCTCCTACTCCGTGTATTCGACACAATATGTAGGACTGGTGCTGAATAGTTCGTGTAGTATCAAGTAGTATCAACCTGTGTTATTTGGTGTTATCCTGTGGTGCCGAAGGTGGGAGACGGCTTCGGGGGTGCCAGTCTGTACCGCCTCATGCCAGTTCGTGCTTGTTTGTGCACTCCAAATGATACTTCGTGCTGGCTCGTGCTGCCTCATCCCGGCTGGTCCGTGACAAAGCCGTGACATGACACGCTTGATCCGGGGTATCCCTGATTGCCTTCGACCGGTTGGGTGACGGTAGTGCCAGGTAGTATTCTTTTGCGCGCCTAGGCGGGCAGAACGGTTGGTATTACGCGAACTGGCTCTGGAGGTTGCGCGCTCTGCTGGACCGGCTCGTGGGCGGGGTCGGTATGAGACGTGGGCGTCGAAATCCGCAGGAAGTAGTTCGGGGCGACTCACTTGATTGGTGGCGTGTTGAAGCTGTAGAGAAGGGTAGGCTATTGCGACTGCGGGCCGAAATGCGCCTGCCTGGCAGGGGCTGGCTGGAGTTCCGAGTTGAACCTGTAGTTGAGAATAAGGCACGCTTGCAGCAGATAGCGTACTTTCAACCAAAAGGGTTGTTTGGCTTGCTGTACTGGTACATGCTTTATCCCATGCATCGCCTCATCTTCAAAGGCTTAGTGCAAGCCATTTCCAGACGGGCTGAAGAGCAGGGCTAAGGTAGTATCTGGTTTGCACATCGGCACTATAGAGCGATTCCAGTTTGCCTCACCTTTTCCTGAGGTCATCTAATATAGTGAACGGGGCCGATCCTAGGAAATCGGGCTGTGAGCGGCCCACCAGGTGCGGATAAGCCCTTGCTGGCCCGCTGCGTGCCGACGATACTGCCCAAGCTACCGCCTGAGGAGATGCTGGAAGTCACCAAGATATACTCGGTGGCAGGCATGCTGCCAAGCAGTACTCCCCTGGTGCGCACCCGCTTCTTCTGAGCGCCTCACCACACCATTTCGCATGCGGGGCTGGTGGGAGGCGGCAGGATACCCCGGCCGGGAGAGATTACCCTGGCGCACAGGGGTGTGCTCTTCCTCGACGAGCTGCCGGAGTACAGCGGCCAGGCCCTTGAGACGTTACGCCAGCCGTTAGAAGACAGGATCGTCACGATAGTCTGTTTACAATAGGTAATGGCAGCAGTCCTGTTCCTGTGATGAGTCTCCCGTTTCCCTTGGAGTTGGAATATGAGCGTGTAAGTACCAACCCGTCCTGTGGTTCGTAGCGTGCTGGATTGCCCCGACCTTAGAGGCGCAAAGGAATGATAGCATGACGTTCGCGTCCCATCCGTGGACACGAAAAGGCAGGCTTAGACGGCCTGCCTTTTCACACATTTACTTGTATTACGTCCCCCGTGGTACTAAGAAGCGATTTCAAAACCTACTCTAGAAACTGAAGGCATAGTCTTGGAGCGAAACCGTATGTAGAAACGGCACGCTACATATAGTAATGTACCCAGCGCAGCAAAGGTTAAGCTTGGCCCGCCGATGTATTCCGCACTCCGTATATCTGCATCGGCCCTGGCCTCTTGATGTCATAGGTCCATCTTAATGCAGACCGGCTCCACAACGCTAGCATGTCTAGAAGTAGAGTGCTGTCAGCGAGTCTACACTCTCTTAGCTGCTTCCTTTGTTTCGCTGATAAAGGCAACTCTGGATGGAACAAACCAACAAGGGTTTCTCCTGTAAAGGCGTTAAGATACTCGATCACCGTTTCTTCACCCACAAAGCCATGCCCCACCTCGTGGGGTTGACAATTAGGAAGTGGCCTTGCAGAATTAATGATCATTTGCCGTAGTATTTGCGGTGTTGGCCAAAGGTCGAGTTTCACTTCATGGACATCAAGAACACGTAGAACTCGCTTAAGGCACACGAGATTGATACCCGCGAAAGGCAGGGCAGGTATCTGAATACGCATTCTCTCAGCTTCGGAGACGCCAATATCTTCGTCCACGAATCCACGCCCAACAAGGGGGATCCCTTCAAAAACCCCAGCCTCTGCCTGCACGAAGTGGCGCAACGTTAGACAAAAGGCTGCGAATTGCAGCAAGGCCTGCGCTACTCGT
>DASVRN010000190.1:0-2407 GCA_036388595.1 Chloroflexia bacterium | reverse complement strand
CGTCCACTACCCCGATGTTTCCTCCTTCTTACGGTACAGAATGCCTGGGCGAAAGGTGCTGCTACGTGCTGAGGGACGAGATTTCTCACGGAGTTTACCCTGAGTTAGCCGAAGGGTTCGAAATGACAAAGTCATACTCTGCTGCCTGTACCCGGCACCGCTACTTATGCGATAGCTTTAACTCATCTTGACGCTCACGGCGCTCGTTGGGTATCCTTATGCGGGGGTGCGTAGGTCCCGGTGGGCTTCACAGTCTTCAAAACTGCTGTGCGTTACGCTGAGTGGCGCAGGTGGGTTCGACTCCCATGCACCCTCGCCGCGCAAGTACAAGCCAGACAATGACCGACAGCCAACAGGAGATAGAGGACTCATCCGACCACCTCCCCAGCCACGAGCAGCACCCATCGCCCGGTTCACTGGGGGAGGTAGCTGCTCTTTTCTTGAAGCTCGGCAGCATCGCGTTCGGCGGCCCGGCGGCCCACATCGCTATGATGCGCGACGAGGTGGTGACGCGCCGTAAGTGGGTCACCGACCAGCAATTCCTCGATCTCCTGGGCGCTACAAACCTCATCCCCGGCCCCAACTCGACCGAGATGGCTATTCACCTCGGCTACGTTCGCGCGGGTTGGCGTGGTCTGATAGTGGCAGGCTCCCTGTTCATCCTACCCGCCATGTTGATAGTCACCTGCCTGGCGTGGCTGTACGTGCGGTACGGCCCCACTCCAGAGGCCCGTTGGCTGCTTTACGGTATCAAGCCGGTAATCATCGCGGTTGTGGCGCAAGCATTATGGGGCCTGCTTGGGACGGCGGTGAAAAGCCCTATTCACGTCGTGCTGGGCTCGGGCGTGCTTGTGCTGTACCTGCTAGGCTCCAACGAGCTACTTCTGCTGTTCGGCGGGGGTATCCTGGTCATGCTCATGGAGAACGGGTGGGGGGCGTGGCGGTCGCGCAATCAGGCTGCTTCCTTCGTGCCTTTGTTCGGCATTGCGCCGCTGCTGGCCCAGGCCGGTTCGGGTGTTGCCTCGTTCAATCTCTGGACCCTGTTCCTCACCTTCCTGAAGATAGGGTCGGTGCTGTACGGCAGCGGCTACGTGCTGCTAGCCTTCCTGCGCAACGACTTCGTGGAGCGCCTGGGGTGGCTCACCAATCAGCAACTGCTCGATGCCGTCGCCATAGGGCAGCTAACCCCCGGCCCCTTCTTCACCACGGCCACTTTCATCGGATACGTGCTGGGCGGCCTGTCTGGCGCGCTGGTCGCCACACTCGGTATCTTTCTCCCGTCGTTCGTATTCGTGGCGATAAGTGGCCCCTTCGTGCGTAGGTTACGCCGCTCCCCCTGGACCGCCTCTCTGCTAGACGGAGTGCATGTCGCTGCCCTGGGGCTTATGGCCGCGGTCACCTGGGAGCTAGGCAGGCCCGCCCTGGTTGACGCGCTGTCCGTGGCAATCGCTGTCGTTGCGTGGATTGCGCTGGTGCGGTTCAAGCTCAATTCTGCCTGGTTGGTGCTGGCAGGTGGGGGCATTGGACTTGTGGCCTGGACCCTGAATCCATAGAAGGACATCCTACTTCCCTTTGCACCCTCTAAACCCCACCTAACTTGGCGCGTTCTCTGCGTCTTGGCGTCTTGGCGTTTAGATAACCTGCCAGTCTAACCCCGTGCGAGCACACCGGCCCTGGTTGCAAGGTCGAGGAAGTTGGCAAGGCCCTTTTGCTCCTGTGGGCCGAGGGTGTAGCGCTGGCGGTCAAGTAGCTGCTTCACGGCATCTTGCTTCATGCCGAGGCGAGTAACGGCTTCACCCAGGATGGTGGCTTGTTGCTCCTGCGCGCTACGTTGCGAACGCTTGAGGGCATCCTGTAATGCTTGCGCGGCACCCGGCTTGCGCTGCTCCAGGTCGCGGGGCGTCGCCAGCATCTCCCACACCATCGGCAGGCCCGACTGCACGTACCAGGCGACCCCCATATCCTCCGCCACCCACTCGGCTGTTGGCCTTTTCGCTGCCTGTTTCGCCGCTTCGTCTCCGTACACCAGGCGCGCCGCTTTGGTATCGTAAGCAGGGTCTCCCTCCAGGTGCAGGTTGAGCGTAATGTCGTAGTAGGGCTTCAGCAGCGTGCGTATCAGGTAGTCGGCGGAAGAGCCTGCGGCGGCGGGCGTCACAGCGAGATCGCCGCCATCCAGCAGGTCCAGGCGTTGGGGCGCAATCAGCAGCGCGGTCACCGCCATACCCTCGGAAGCAAGGCCCCAGCCACCCAGAGGCGCGAGCGTGCCGCTGTTCTGTATGACCCCGGCGGGCGGCACGAACGCGGCGTCAATCTCCCCACGCAGCAACGACCCCAGTAAGCCTGCCGGTGTATCGTGCACCACCTCCAGCTTCCAGGGAGAGTCGGGCGCGACCCAACCGGCCTTTAG